>DVED01000082.1 GCA_015295945.1 Oscillatoriales cyanobacterium M59_W2019_021
GTTGGCTGGACTGATTGCCTATTGCCACCAGCCCAAAAAGCCTTCTCTTCGCCTAGAGCGGGTATTACCGGCGATTGCTTAACCAAAACTGACGTTATTTTACAGTTTGCCGAAGCGACGACAGCACGGGTGGGCGATCAATTGCTGGCGGATTTCGGGTCGGCAACGGCAACGGAAAAAGCCGACGGGACGTTGGTAACGCAATCGGATTTGCGATCGGACGCTCAAATTCGCGCCGCCATTACCGAAACCTTTCCCGAACACGGCATCCTCGCCGAAGAGAGCGATCGCACCTTTCCCGATAAAGATTGGTGTTGGGTGGTCGATCCCATCGACGGCACGACCAATTTCGCGCGGGGGGTTCCCATTTGGGCGATTTCCATGGGTTTGCTGTACCGGGGAACTCCGGTTTTCGGCTTCGTCCACTGTCCCCCTATCCGCGAGACGTTTCACGGGTTTTGGTACGGCGACTCGGGTTTATCGGGACCGGTGGGCGCTTTTCTCAACGGTCAACCCATTCGCGTCAGTGGGGCATCGCCATCGTCCAATCAGTTGTTCAGCTTCTGTTCTCGCAGTTTGGAGGCGATCGAGCAGCCCTTTCCCTGTAAAATTAGAATGTTAGGCGTGGCGACATACAACCTGCTAACGGTGGCGACGGGGGTGTGTCTGGGTGCGGTAGAAGCCACGCCAAAAATTTGGGATATTGCCGCCGTGTGGCCGATCGTCCGAGCAGCAGGCGGCGTTTGGATGTTTCTCGGGGGCAATCGCGAGTTTCCCTTAACACCAGGACGAGATTACAGTGGTTATTCTTTTCCCTCCCTCGCCATCGCCAGCCTTCCCCTGGGAGCGTTTTTTCAGCCTCTCGTTGCTTCGCTTGGCAATACGGAGGAAACTTGAAATTTCTGACCAGAAGTAAGGTTATCAAAAAAATGAAATCAACTCTCACGAAAATCCAGATAAATTTTCACTTCTCGAGGCTGCGATCAAATAGGGATGACGATCTCAGCCATCTAGAAGTAGCTTCAACCCAGGAAGCCAACCGCTATAATTGAAAATATGCGGGGTTATATGGAAGCGATAACTCATCCGTTTTTCGATGAAGTTATCTTTGCACGGGCTTGCTTCTAAGCTCAACTCAATGAGGAAGATTCCGAATTGTGAATGCTTGGGTGGCATCGATCGACGCCAACAGGGGTCGATTTTGGGTTAAGAACCAAAAGAGTTTTGGGATGAGCCAAGGTTTGGGTTATCGGGCTGGCGCTAAACGATCGTCGAGCCTCGAGTCAGCCTACGTACGAGTCATCTATGAGTAAATCAAGTCTTTTGGTCGGGGTTCAGCGATGGAAACAAGTGTTACTCACCCTGCTCGCCGTGGCTGGGGTGGCGCTCGTCGCTAGCAGTTTCGGGCTATTCCAGCATCAAGAACTCTCAATGCTCGATCTCTTTTTTCGCTGGCGTCCGGCAGAGCCGACCGATTCCCGAATCGTGCTGGTAACCATCGACGAAGCCGACGTCAGGCGCGTCGGTCGGTGGCCCCTCCCCGACACCACGATCGGCGAATTGCTCGACATCCTGGAATCCCAACATCCTAGGGCGATCGGATTGGATCTCAATCGAGAGTTTAACCCCCCAACCTTACCCGTAGAAGACAGAAATTTCGCCTCGCACCAGTCGTTCTCGACGCCGATTCTCACCCGCAACGATCTCGTCGATCCCTTAGATTTTCCGGTCGATCGCGATGGTCGGGTGCGTCAAAGCTGGCTGTTTTTGGGGGCGGACTCGGGAGATCTGAATTTGAACTTCGGATGGCGCTTGGGTCTGAAGTACCTCGAAGCCGACGGTATGACCTTAGAACCCCTCGACGATCGCCATTCTCGCTACCGCCTCGGTCGGGCGATCGTCGTGCCGTTCTCGGGAGATGCTGGAGATTCCCTGTGGGGTCAAGACCATCAAATTCGACTGTCGATCAACTATCGGGGAACCGCAAGCAGTTTCGGACAAATTTCTCTGCGCCAGGTGTTAGACGGACAAATTCCGCCGAACTTAATGCGCGATCGCCTGATTCTCGTCGGTGCGGTTTCTCCGAGGTTGAGTCCTTCCTTTTATACGCCTTACAGTAGCGGTTTCGATCGCTCTTCCGGTCGCAGTTCGGAAGTGGTCATTCAAGCCAACATCGCCAGTCAAACCATCGGAGCGGCATTGGACGGGAGACCCCTACTCAAAGCGCTCTCAAAACCCCTCGAAAGTGTTTGGATTTTGCTCTGGTCGGCGATCGGCGTTGCCGTCAGTTTAACCTGGTTGCAATCGCCAATTCTAGCTGAAAACCTCGCGCAAAAACTGGCGCTTTTAAGTCTGGGATTGGTGGGTGTGGGGATCTCGTCCATCGGCATTGCCTACTTAGCTTTTCTCTGGGGGTGGTGGTTGCCCGCCAGCGCGCCGATTGCTGCCTTAATTGGGTCGGCGGTGGCAATTTCGATCGCCCAAATTCACGAATTGCAGCAGGAAAAAGCCGACCTGGAAATCATCTTAGAAACGGCTAACGCGCACGGCGATTCCATCCAGAATGGGCTGCTGGAAAAATACAGTCAAGAAGCCGCCCTCGACAGTTACGCCACCATCGTGCAACTGATGGACGTCTTGCCCGTGGGAATCGCCTTTATCGATACCGATGGCACGGTTCGCTACACCAATACCCGCGCCCAACAGCTTTTAGGTCGCCAACCCAATCGCCCGATCGCCTCCGAAGAAATTCCGGAATTCTATCAAATCTATCTGGCAGGCACCGATCGGCTCTATCCCTATCAAGAATTTACCGCATTGCAAGCCCTTCAGGGAAAGAGTACCCGTGCGGACGATATGGAAATTCGCCACGAGAATAAAATTGTCCCCATCGAGTGTTGGGGAACGCCAATTTACGACGCACGGGGCAATATTCAGTACGCCATTTTGGTGTTGCAAGATATTACCGATCGACGCCAAGCCTATGCCGAGCGGGTTCTCTTTGCTCAAGAACTCGAGACTAAAACCCTAGCGCTACAAGAAATGGATCGACTCAAAGATGAATTTTTGAAACGCACCAGTCACGAATTGCGAACGCCACTCAATGGAATTATCGGCTCGATCCAACTGATTTTAGATGGATTTTGCGAAAACCGCGAAGAAGAAATTGACTTTTTGAAACAAGCCAAAAATTCCTCCCATAGTTTGTTAACGTTGATTAATAATTTACTGGATTTAAAACAACTGCAATCGGGAGATTTTTCTCTGAGTTTGGAAACTGTTGATTTGCACGCCTGTTTGACCAAAGCCCTCTACTTACATCTCTATACCCTTCAGCAAAAACACCTTGCCTTAGTCAAATATTACACGACCGAACCCGCTCTCGTCCGAGCGGATTCCTTGAGATTAACGCAAGTTTTAGTCAATGCGATCGGCAATGCGATTAAGTTTACCGATGCCGGAAGCATTACGATTACCACCGAAATTCAACGATATACAGATGAGCGCGATACTCCTTTGGAGTCGCTTTGCGAACGCGAAATAGCCATGGCAACTGTAACAATTCAGGATACGGGCATCGGTATCGAACCCCACATTCAAGAGCGAATGCTAGACGCCTTTATGATGGAAGATGGTTCCACAACTCGCTCTTATAGCGGTTTGGGCTTAGGATTGACGGTTTCCCAAAAATTTATCAAGATGATGGGCGGGACGCTAACCCTCCACAGTCCGGGGAAAGATTGCGGCACGACGGTCACCATCTCGCTCCCTTTGGCGACAGTTCCCAAATCGACACCGCCTGCCCCCCCGGCAGAGTCTCGATCGTCCCAACAGAAACTCCTAGAAATCAAAGCTCAGGGCTGAGTTCGTAGGGTGCGTTGAAGAATGAAACGCACCACTTGATTACCAATTACCCATTACCCTTAAAGTCGATACAGTTCGCCAAATTTCGATCGAATATAGCGAACGAACGGATCGATACTTAACGGCGTGCCCGTCACTTTTTGCAAGAGTTCGTTTGCCGTATATTTGCGACCGTGACGGTAGATATTCTCTTTGAGCCATTGATGCAAAGATTTGAAGTTGCCGCGTTCGATATCGACGGGAATTTCCGGATGAGTTTTCAATGCCGTTTCGTAAAGTTGGGCGCTAATCAGGTTGCCCAGGGTATAGCCTTGGAACATCCCGCCGATCGTGCCGCTGTACCAATGGACATCCTGCATCACCCCTTCGCTATGATTGCGGGGTACGATGCCCAGATCGCTGCGATAGCGTTCGTTCCAGGCTTCAGGCAAATCGCGAATGGAGAGCCGACCTTCTAGCATCTCCAATTCTAAATCGAAGCGAATCATCACGTGGAGGTTGTAAGTAACTTCGTCGGCATCGGTGCGAATGGGCGATCTCGAGACCTTATTAATCGCCTGATAAAATTTATTCACCGATATCTGACCCAACTGTCGCAGAAACACCCCTTTCAACCAAGGATAGAAGTATTCCCAAAACGCCCGAGAACGAGCCACCTGATTTTCCCAAAGTCGGGCTTGCGCTTCGTGCATTCCCGCCGAAATCCCACCAGCGAGTGGCGTTCCTTCTAGCTCCTGGGCGATGCCTTGTTCGTACAGCGCGTGACCCATTTCGTGGAAGGTGCTGAACAATCCCTGGTTGAGATCGTCGGCGTAGGTGCGAGTGGTCAGACGCACGTCGTTAATCGAAAAGCCAATGGTAAAGGGGTGGGGGGATTGATCTTGGCGTCCGCGTTGAAAGTCGTACCCCAATCGAGCGATCGCCCGTCGGCAGAACTGTATCTGTACGTCTTCGTCGAAGTTTTGATGCAGTGCCCCATCGTCAACGGGTGAGGCGGCGGCGATGGCTTCGATGAGGGGAATGAGTTGGCGTCGCAATTGACGGAATAATTGTAGCAGCGTGGTGGTGTTCGTGCCGTAATCGGAGTAGGCGATCAGGGGGTCGGTAATGCGATCGTATCCGGGAAAAAAGTTAGCTAACTCTCGGCTTAGATCTAAGGTTTTTTCTAAGTAGGGTCGCACGGCGGCGAAGTCATTTTCCGATCGCGCTTTTGCCCAAATTTCGTAGGTTTCAGCTTGGTGGAGGGACAACTCTGCCATAAACGCCGCCGGAACCTGCATCGATTGTTGGTAGTTCCGACGCGCGAGGCGAATCAGGCTCGCTTCTGGCGAGTCGTAGGGCATTTTTTTCTCGTAGTCCCGCAAATCTTCTAACAGTTGCCCCAGTTCCGGATCGGTGAGTTTCTGGTGAGAAATTTGTCGTAAGGTGGCAATTTGACGACCTCGAGCTGGTGCGCCTCCAGCAGGCATATAGGTAGCTTGATCCCAATGCAGTAAATCCGACGCTGCTTCGAGATCTTCAATTTGACCCAGGCGCGATTTCAGTTCTTCAAATTTAAGGTCGATTTTGCTGAGAGTTTGCATATTTGGGTGATGGTCGAGCATCGGTAACGGCTGGGAAAGAAACGATCGAGACCGCTCCTCGCCCCACGGTTCTATGCCAATTTCTAAAAAATTGGTAGATGGACTGGGTCAGAGAAAGAACAGTCTACTCTTTCTTCCGACGGAATACACCCCAGGTTCTAAAACTCGCTGTTGCGTTCGCGTCGCGACTCCGTAGGAGTCTTTCGACGAGCCGTTTGGCGTTGTGGGAGGTGGCGGCAAACCCATTGCCAGTTGGGAGGGTCGCTCGCGCGAGATGGCGACCCGAACGGACGGTGCTTGACGGTATTGTCAAAGCCAGGAATCCGTTCTCGGTTAACGGTCGAGGTTTTAACTGTCTATTATAGCCATCCGCTACGGCGCTCTCAGGAATAATTCTCTCGAAAAACTCAGTTGTAACCCAGACCGGACAAGGATTTGAGGTGTATTGTTAACGTCAGTACGGGTTAAACAAAACCCTGTATCCCTTGTTGGGGTTTGGGGTTTGGAGTTGGGGGTTTGGGGTTTGTAATTGCTAGTTGCGCTTTCGCGCTTTTGCTTTCTTCTTCCCCTGCCTCCCCTGCTCCCCGGCTCAAGAAAGCTCCCCTCCACCGGAAGCGGTCTTATCCCGTACTGAGGTTATTGTTAGGAGCCGCCAACGTCCGCATTGGGATTGAACATTGAAAATCAGCCTGCGACATTGCCCAGGAGAACCTTGGCATACCGCAGGCTGCATTACGTTTTTTTATAGAGGCTGAGTTGTTTATTTGAACCCGACTGCCGCTTGCCACACGAAAGCCAGCAACAGGAAAAAGACGGGAATCACGGGCAGTACATCGACGAGCGGGTCAAAAATGGAATAAGCTTCGGGCAATTTCGCTAAGAGCAGGGCTGCTTCCATAGTGGTTTAAATCCTTCTTCCGACAGAGGTCTCATAATCAAAACAAATATTAACACGATCGCGTTCCTGCATTTTAGACCCTGACGCTTTTTAAGCGAAATGTATACAGGGCAAAAGAGGGGCAAAGCGTAACCTTGCTCCTCTTTACTCCGAATCTACGGCTCTATTTAACGTCAGTACGGGTTAAGCAAAACCCTGTATCCCTTATTGGGGTTTGGGGTTTGGAGTTAGGGGTTTGGGGTTTGTAATTGCTAGTTGCTTTCTTCTTCCCCTGCCTCCCCTGCCTCCCCTGCTCAAGAAAGCTCCCCTCCACCGGAAGCGGTCTTATCCCGTACTGAGGTTATTTATCCTCCCGAACGGGTAACGGGGTCTCCAGAATCTCCATCAGCAACTCTAACCGAGACGGACGGGTCATCAGGGGGACGAGGTTCGGCAGGGAGTAGTAGTCACCTGCAAAGGTGAAGGTTTCTACGGGTGCTTGCTGCTCTTTGAGTTTGGTTTCCAGCCAGTTGTAGTACGTGCCGATGCGGACGATGACAACGTTGGGCATGACTGCCAACTCGCGGCAGTAAGCTTTGTAGGTTTCGCCGAAGTACGGCGCGGCGTTTTCCCCTTCGTCGGTGACGATGATAATTTGGTCTACAAGCTGACGCTTGCGCCGCATCACTTCCAACGCGCAGCCGATGCTGGTTCCACCTCCAGCGTTGACGCGATCGAAAGCACGCTCCCAATCGGTCAGTTCCCGACCCTGTGCGGTGATGGCATAGGGAATGGTGTCGAAGGCGTAGACGAACAGATCGGCTTCGGTGATGCCGGAAATCAGTGCGGCAAGGCGCTTTCCAACTTCGATCGCGCTGTCCATAGAACCGGATTTGTCCACCAACAGTGCGGTGGGACGGGTAATGGTTCCGCGACGCTTGACTTGTTCGTTGGTGATGCGCTCTAACTTGGCAGCCGTGTCGGCATCGAAGTCGGCAACATCGGCGGCAACTCGCGCTTTGAAGGCGGAAACTCGCGTGGATTTGGCGGCTTCCTCCAATTTGGCGTCGATGAGTTGCTTGACTTCGGGATGCTCCATCGCTCCCCGTGCCTTCAGGGAGTTGAGGTTGTTGATAACCTCTTGGGGACTCATGTTGTGGATCAGCGCCACCAGAACGGTGGGGGTAAGCTGGTTAATCGCACCGATGGCAATGGTGTAGGGAATTTTGAATTCCACGATTAACCGCGCTTGTTCGGCGCTGCTGTCGGCTTTGGCTAACTGTTTCAAAACCGCTGCCAGAGAGCCTTCTGGGGGTTGGTTCCGGAACAGGATGGCGTTGGCTCGTTCTCCGGGTTTGACGTGCAAGCTGGCATACAGGTGTTTCATCGCCTTCCGCGCTCGCAGTACCGCGCGATCGAACTTCACCGGGTTCTGTTCCCGCGCTTTCAAGTAACGGCGCACCGCAGTTCGTGCGGAACGCGGCAGTTTATCCAACTGCTGTTTCATAAAGTCTACAATCCGCGCCACCTGGTAAGGGGGGAACTCCTGAATCATCGCAAATCCGGCATCCCGGTGTTCGGTTAAGGGACTCGCCAGCAAGTGGCTGACGAAGACTTCTTTGTGGTCGCGCACGTCGCCGTTGTGCTGGTACCACACCGCTAAGTGACCGTAGAAAATGGGGTCGAGTTCGACGATGAGTTTGTGGATTTCGGCAACTTTTTCCAGTTGGCGGTGAGGGGTGGTGAGCAGGCTGTTGAGCATTTCCAGCCGCAAGTCGCGTTCTGCGGTATTCATCGTCATACCTTTTGCCTCCTTATCGGTTTTGAGTTGTCATAATCGCCTTAACTTCCTTTTAAAATCCTCCGATTTCTACGGGTTGACGGAGATAAAGGGGAGCAATAGAGCCGCACAAGTCGATCGAACTTTGGTATTTGTGCCTGCTATCGGTCTCAGGCTTGCAGTGCATCCCGTCACGGCGCACACCTTGTTTTTTTTGGGAGACGTATGTAAGTTCGATCGGTAAGGATGCGGCAAATTTTATTAAGAAAGGCAGAGGGCAGAAGGCAGAATGTATTTATTTATTTGAATGCTGCATCCATCAAAAGGGGAAGTTTCTAATTTCTTCTATTCTGAACTCCTGTAACTCCTACACTCCTGAACTCCTATTTCAAAAACACCTCGTATAAGTTGAAAAAGCTGTGGTAACACACACGGGAATTGAACCCGCGTCGGATCGATCTTAAGTCGATTGCTCTACCTCTGAGCTAGTATGTAAGCTTTATCGGTTGGGACACGAAGTGCTTTTGGGAGTGCCTCGCGCAAGTTCAAAAAGCGGTTGGTTTGCGGAAAATGCGGTCTTGGGGTTTCCCCAGCGGGAAATGCGGTCTTGGGGTTTCCCCAAGTGGAGCAATTTCCCAAGACAAGTGGAGCAATTTTCCAAGACACATACACAGGATTTGAACCTGCTACCGTTCGATTTACTGTCGAATGCTCTACCAATGAGCTAGTATGTACGCTTTTTAAGTTTGGGCGCGATGCGAATTAAGGTCTACATTTTTAGGGATTGAATGAACCGCACGAGTTAGAAAAGAAAGTCAGGCATATCTATCGCGTTTACCACTCCGCCACCAATGCAAGGCGCATTGGGTGGGATTTGAACCCACGAGTCCTTGCGGACAATAGACTGGAAATAGCGTGTATTCTTTTAAGGTTAGGGCGCGGTTATTCGGGTTTTGAGCTTATCCGTAAACAGCTTCGGGACGGATGATAATATCTCCGCTGGGACGACGATCGACAATATAGAATTGCAGGCGATCGCTAGCAATATCGAAGTATCTGGCAACTCGTTCTTTGACTGCCATATCGTTCATTTGCGATCGGATTCCCAGTTGAGTTTCGCTCATGTCGTAAGAGCGACCTTCTAAGCGAATGTGAACCACGATCGAACCTCCTTTTTGAAAATTTAGAGGTCAAGTAAAACCATCGGTTCGACCTCCAGGTTGGAATTGAATTCCTTTCATATTTCTATACTACATAAATACTACATAGCTGTCAAGAGGATACTACAATTTTTTTTCTTCCGAGAAGAGGCGGCGGTTGAAACCACGGCTACAGGGACAAAACCGACCTTCGTCGGTTCCACAAATCCCTCAATTTTCGGATGTGTTGAGGGACGAAACGCACCGTTGGCGTTGTTTCTGTAATGCACTCGGTGGAGAAGGGGCGAAACGATCGCATGATATGACACACTCTATAAAGAAGACGTGAGTTGTCACAGGAGATACGAGATGGCTCTGAAACTGTATGGTGGTGCGCGAAGTCGAGCTTCGATCGTCCAGTGGTATTTGGACGAACTCGAGGTTCCTTACGAGTTTGTCCTGCTGGATATGCAAGCGGGGGAACACCTGCAACCGGATTTTCTGGCGATTAACCCGATGGGGAAGGTTCCGGCGATCGAAGATGGAGGCTTCAAGCTATGGGAGTCCGGTGCGATTTTGCTGTACCTTGCCGATAAGTATGGCAAGATGCCATCTTCGCCGGAAGAACGCGCGATCGTTGCTCAATGGGTGTTGTTTGCCAATGCCACCCTCGGACCGGGAATTTTCATGGAAGCAACGCGGGAAAAAGAAGCACCGCGTTTGTTAACCCCGTTGAATGCCATTTTGGAAACTCAACCGTATTTTATGGGGGATGAGTTTGGCGTAGTTGATGTAGCGGTGGGTTCGATGTTGGGATACGTGCGATTGATGTTGAATTTCGATTTTAGTCCGTATCCGGCGATCGGGGAATATCTCAAACGGATTGCCGATCGTCCGGCGTTCCAAAAGGCGATCGGATCTCGATATCAATCGGCTTAAAGCGATCCCCCTAAGAGGGTTGTTCTTGAATGCTGCTACAAATTCCGAGAAGGAGAAGGAGTGGGAGCTAGGGGAGATGGGGAAGCGGGAGGAGAAGACAGCGACTAGCAACGAACCATGACCAACCCCAACCCCCAAACCCCAATCATAAATGAAGCAATTCCCCAGGAAGACTGAATGGAAAAATGCGGTTAATTCCCCTCTGGTCTCCACCCCTTCAACTTCAACACGTCCCCTTCAAACGGCTTGCCTTTCAGCATCCGGTTCCAATACACCCACGGCAACACGTACCGCTTCATCAACCACATACTGTACCGTTCCTCGCGCGGATCTAAGGGAAAGGTAGATAGAGGTTGCTGGTTGTAGTCGAACTCGGCCATGATCGTTTTTCCGTACCCGGTAATCAGTGGACAGCACGTATAACCGTTGTACTTTCCTTGCAGGGATTTGACGTTAATTAAAGCCAGTAAATTTTCGACGAGAACGGGTGCTTGACGGCGAATGGCAGCGGCGGTTTTAGACGTGGGTAACGACGAAGCATCGCCCAATCCAAAAACATTAGGATAAACGTTGTGCTGCAACGTATCCTTATTAACATTGACCCAACCTTTGCTGGCGCCTTCCGTGACCGCCAACTTGCTATTTTTAATAAAATCGGGAGCGCTCATCGGCGGGGTGACGTGAATCATATCGTAAGGAATCGCCACTTCCCGCGTACCGTCGTCGGTGGTGACCTCGAAAATTGCTTCTTTTTTATCGGCGCGAATGGCTTTTAAATTGTGCTTGAATTTTAAATCGATATCCCGACGCGCTACCACGTCCATCAGCGGTTTGGCATAGGCAGGAACGGGAAAAATTGCCCCCACCGCCGAGCAGAACATCACCTTTGTTTGATCGCGAACCCCCGACTTGCGGAAGGTATCGTCTGCCAGGTACATGATTTTTTGAGGTGCGCCGCCGCATTTGATCGGCGTTGCCGGGTAGGTAAATAAGGCATTGCCGCCTTGGAAGTCGCGAATGGTTTCCCAGGTATAAGGTGCGTATTGGAAGGCGTAGTTGCTGCACACGCCATTTTTGCCGAGAGCGTCTTGCAATCCATCAATTAAGTGCCAGTCGATTTGGATGCCGGGACACAGGACTAAGTAGTCGTAGGTGAGTTGTTTTCCCGATCGGGTGACAACGGCGTTATTATCGGGATCGAGTTCGTCGGCGTAATCCTTAATCCACATCGCACCGTCGGGGATGCAACGCGCTTCAGAGCGAACGGTATCCTCGATTTTGTACTCGCCACCACCGACAAGCGTCCACGCGGGTTGGTAGTAGTGGCGATCGGACGGTTCGAGAATGGCAAGGTTCAGCGCGTTATTTTTGGCGAGGAGTTGGGAAGCAACGGTAATTCCAGCGGCGCCACCTCCAACGACGAGAACCTGGTAGTGTTGTGCTTTGCTAGCTGAAGGGACAGTAGGATTCATCTGAGGTTGTGTGGATGACGACATAGTATGCGGACTAACCAATAAGCTATATTGTTACCCTGCTAGTTGCCGGCGATCGCATTTTCTTAGAGATTTTTTAGATTATAGGTTTGGGCGTTGGTAATTCGTCTTTTGTCATTGGTTATTAGCAAGCTTCTTCCCCTGCTTCCCCTGCTCCCTTTGCTCCCTTCAGCTTCCCGATCCACCGCGCCGCTTAATTTTCGCGAGATCGTCGCACAGTTGAGCCAAATCGTAGTCAGTGTCGGTTTCGGGTTGAGGCGTGGTGGGGACGGGTTGAGTCGAGGGAGTGCTAGAGTTGCCATTGTCGCCATTGGCTCGAACGAAGTAGAGGTGCGAAATTGAAGTCGAATTCATAGCCGTTAGTCTGAAATCGTGTTTCACTTACTGAGCTACTTCTATATACTTCTGGCGGCGATCGATTTATGCAGTTTGTTGTCATTGGTCATTTGTCATTTGGAACTGGCTAGTGGCTAGTTGCATTCACGATCTCTGTGTCTCCTTGTCTCCGTGTCCCCCGGCTTCTCCTGCTTTCTTCCTCCTGTAACTCCTGTAACTCCTGAACTCCTGGAATCACCAGTCATTATTCGCTGACAACCCAATCCCGCAAATATCCTTAACTTCGGGCGGATGACCGATGGGTAGCCTTTATTCTATCTGGAGGGTAATCTCCCGTATTTCAGTGCATTCAAACAGTGCTAACTTTGCAAGGGACAATTATGTCGGAGATGATGAACATTTCAGATACAACCATCGAATCGATTCAAGCCTGGGAAATCCTCGATTCTCGGGGACGTCCCACTGTCGAAGCCGAAGTGCGCTTGATGAACGGCGCGATTGGCGTGGCGAAGGTGCCCAGTGGGGCATCCACGGGAACCTTCGAGGCACACGAACTGCGAGACGACGACCCCAAGCGTTACGGGGGCAAGGGCGTTCTCAAAGCCGCGAGTAATGTCAGTGATAAAATCGCGCCGGAGTTAGTCGAAAGAGCGGACGCTCTAGACCAAATGTCCGTCGATCGAGCGATGATCGCTCTAGATGGATCGGCGAATAAGTCCAACTTGGGCGCCAATGCCATTCTCGCCGTGTCCCTCGCCAACGCCCACGCCGCCGCCAGTGCGTTGGGTTTTCCCCTGTATCGCTACCTTGGCGGTCCGATGGCGAACCTTTTGCCCGTGCCGATGATGAACGTGATCAACGGTGGAGAACACGCGGCGAATAACATCGACTTTCAGGAGTACATGATCGTTCCGGTGGGGGCATCGTCGTTCCGGGAAGCACTACGCTGGGGGGCGGAGGTGTTTGCGTCCTTGGCGAAGGTGTTGGATACTAAGGGATTGCTGACGGGAGTTGGCGACGAAGGTGGTTTTGCCCCGAATTTGGGATCGAATATCGAAGCGGCGGAGTTGCTGGTGGCGGCGATCGAGAAAGCGGGGTACAAGCCCGGAGAACAAGTTGCCCTGGCGTTGGACGTGGCAGCCAGCGAGTTTTATAAGGACGGTCAGTATACTTACGATGGCAGCGCTCATTCTCCAGCGGAGTTAATTGACTATTTGGCGAATTTGGTCGATCGCTTCCCGATCGTTTCCATCGAGGACGGACTCCACGAAGAAGATTGGGACAACTGGAAGTTACTGACCGAGAAATTGGGCGATCGCGTTCAACTGGTGGGCGACGATTTATTCGTCACCAATGCTAAGCGATTGCAGAAGGGCATCGAACTCGGCGTCGGCAACTCGATTCTGATTAAAGTCAACCAAATCGGCTCGCTGACGGAAACCCTGGAAACCATCGATCTGGGACTTCGCAACGGCTATCGATCGGTGATCAGCCACCGTTCGGGCGAAACCGAAGATACCACGATCGCCGATTTAGCCGTGGCCACTCGCGCCGGACAAATTAAAACCGGATCTCTGTGCCGCAGCGAACGGGTGGCGAAATACAACCGCCTGTTGCGCATCGAGGACGAATTGGGCGATCGCGCCGTTTACGCCGGAACCGTCGGCTTAGGACCGAAATAACAAAGCGACTCCTCCAGAAGATCGCGATCGTTTTTTCCCCCTATTCTCACTCAAGTTTGAGTCGAAAATGGGGGATTTTTGTGTCTGTTGGGCATCGATCGCTTCAGTCGCCACAGGTTTTAGACTTTACCCAAAATTTTTATTCGATCCGGGTGCATTTACAAAATGACCGTGTTATTATAAGGGATAGGGCAAAGCAATTAAAGCAAATGATATCCGACCTGTAATTTTTTATACAAATTTTGCCGATCGGATAGCTAATCAAGAGAAATCTTAAGCCTAATTCCCTGAGAGGTCTAGTTAGGTTTTATCCAGCTTGGTTTCTCAGTAGGTAGAAATTGTGCTGAAGCCAGCCAAGTCCAATTTCTCCTGTCAATTTCCTATCGATCTCAGCCGATCTATTCGCTCGCTCGCATACCGCACGGTTTTTGCCTCGGCAATCCCGGTTTAGAGTCCAGACTGATCGCCACTCGGGCAGAAAAGTCTCAAGCGTTTGAGATTCTCAAATCGCAACTCGATTCAGTATCCAAGCTTTTGCTACTCCCAAGCAGAGTTGGGGGATGTTCTCCTCAAAACCGAACTTTAGAGTTTCACTTTAACGTTTGACCTTGAGGTTGACACATCAAAAGCAAAGCTGAAGATGGGGAAAGCGGAAATTGTCCGTCAGACCTTCGCGATTGAGGATAGCAGATGCCGAGACGATCGGTCATCTGTTGCCCGATGCCAATTTACTTGAATTCGTTTGAGTTTGGGTCTGGCATTCTAGAGGGCAACAAATCAAGCCTTTGTGGTTGAGTTCGTGAAAGAGACAGGATTCGGGGAGTGACATCCAACCGCCGGCGATGTCAACCTGGGACAATCGGACGTCTTGCCAACAGACGTTAGGAGTCCACGGGATTGACGATCGATGTAGATGGATGATGGCTCTTGTCGTCTTGATGCTCAACTGTCCGATCTGGGTTCAGTTGGCATATCCATTGAATTCGCGGCGATCGTTCGGATCGAACCGATCGGTCTCGTACGAGTCACAAACTCTTCGAGAATGCGTTTTCCATTGAAAATACCGACCCGATGGGTCTCTGGGAGATTGTCTCCGAGGGGTACGCGGATTGGGGATGGAAGCGCAACGGGTAGGGCTGGATAACACTATTTCGATCGCCCGGATCGAACAGCAGCGAGAAACCCAATTTTGGGTTTCATGCTGTTAGTTTGCCGTGGCAAGATTTTCGCACTGAAAAATTGCGCTGAACTCACATCGATCGGAAATCATTATAAGTTTTACAGGAGGGTTGAGTTGCTGATGGTCATGTGGCGCTGTTTTTTATCGATAACGATTCTATTCCTGATCGTGTTTCCTCCCTCTTGGATGTCTTCTCATTTAGTGGCAGGCGCTGGAGGAATTCCGGATTCGTTGTCGCTACGCTCCCACGGCGAAAGAGATTGCTCGAAGCCGATGGCATTCACTGCTCGATCGGATTTCGAGGCAGTTTGCCTAGCCGCGAATCCCGTCGAATTGCCAGACAGCAAATCGGCGGAAACCTCCGAAAATTGGCTGGATTTTGTCTCTCGCAAACTGAGAGGATTGCTCTGGGGTATGACTCGGGGTATCCAGAACCATCCCATTAAAGCTTGGCTATCCGAGCTAGAAATTCATCACCTCAGTCGCAATGAAGACGTGACCCTAGAACTCGAACCGAATGCGAGCGTTTAGCAATCGAACTGGCAATCTGCCTGGTGCTACAGCGATCGCCGTCTCGGTTGTTCGTAAAGATGTATAGAGATATATTGCCATCCGGAACTGCATAGGACAGTTGTCGTCAGAAGTATGTAGATTTAAGCTTGCTTTAAATCTGTTGATTCAAAGCTCAAATAACCCAACAAACTCCTCGCACAGAGCGAGGAATTTTTTTGGCGTTACAATAACGAATCCATCAAATCCATAATCTCCAATGCTTCCGCCGATAGCGCCGCCCGATTGCCGCCGATCGACCGTTCCCGCAAATGAGTATCCAAAATCCCCTTGAGGGCGATCAACTTCATGCTATTTTCCGCCAGGGTTTCCGAAATCGGCTTGGCCGCGCCTAAATACCCGATCGCCCCCAGATCCATCAATGCCGAACGGCGCAGTTGCAAATCCGGCGCTTCCAGCGCTACTACCAAGCGTTCCCCATAGGCAGACTCTCCCGTCAGTTGGTACATGGCGCGGGCAGCAGCATACTGCACCCGGCTGACGGGGTGTTCGAGAAACGGTTCGATCTGCGCTCTTGCTGCCGTTGCCTGCAAAGTCCCTAATGCTTCGATAATGGCATCGTAGGGTTGCACCAGGTGGGGTTTCCCGGGCACGAATTGCGCCGCTTCTATTCCCCCCTCCATCAGCTTTAACAAGGGAGGAATCGCCGCCGGATCTCCCAGCATTTCCAGCGATTGGGCAGCCGACTCCCGCACGTAATAATCCGAACAGTCCAAACAGCGAATCAACGCCGGGACGACTCGCGGTTCTCCCAATTTTCCCAAGGCTTTCGCGGCATTGCGTCGCAGGGGATATCCGCCATCGGGAGAGCGATTGGCTTCGTCGGACAGTGCTGCCAGCAGAGCATCGATCGCCTCCGGTTCGCGCACCCGAAACCGTCCCAACCACCACGCCGCATAATACCGATCGCCCAAATCTTCCGTTTGTTGTAAATTGGCGATCGCTCGTTCCACCGTGAGCGTATTATCGCTGGGGATAGAGATCTTCTCGAACTGCTCCATCTCGGTTAAGTAATAAGTAATACGTTCTTGGGTTAGATAAAACTGAGAAAGAATTTTAGTCCATTTTAATGGAGTTCGCCTATTAGCCAGAAACTTAAGTTCCTGCTGGGATTTAAATCTTACAGTTTGTGAGTTCGATTTCCAACACGCGAGAAGGGCGCACGAAGGCGCCCTTTTAGGAAGATCGAATCTAAGAAGTCGAGCGCAGCTTAATTGGCGGGCGTAATGCTGGCGACTTTACCGCCTTGGAGATAAACTTCCCGCAACGTATCGTTGAGCTTATCGTAAGACACGATAAACGACGTACTGCTGCGCCGCGCCGTCGGCGTTCCCAAGCGACGGATGTTGTTGGGATAGCCTCGTCCCACCAACTTCGTGACTTCCACGCGGAACATCCGGCTGTTGCTGCCGGCAATGGGAGCCGCACCGCCCATGGAGCGGCTGGGAGCGTTACCGCCTTTCGATGCCCGATACGCCCAACCGCTGCTGTTGCTGCCAGCCGGTCCAACTACGGCAGAAGCGGAATTCCGCGCCAGTTCGGCAGCCAAACGAGAAGCGCTACCCGCAATCTGAGAGCGATCGCTGGTGGCATAACCGCGATACAGTTGGAACATCCGGGGGAAACCCGCAATTTTCTGACCGGTTTGCGTCTCGAAACCGCGATAGTAGGGAACGATGTTGTCGCCAAAATTCTCTTGATACTCCACCGAATCAATGTAGGAATCGATTTCGGCATCGTATCCTTGGTTTTGGTACAAGTCGAGGTGGTAAATCACCTCAGACTCGTCATAAGGCGCGCGACCAAGCAAATGCTTGTAACACAGTTCGATAAAGCGGGTTTGGAAACTGGTATAGAAAAACTTGGATTTATACAGTTCCGACTTGGCAACGCCGCGCACAAAGTCCCGTACGGTGATGCAACCATCGCTCAGCAGCGACTCCAGGCTCACCAGTCGTTCCGATTTCATCAAATGATCGTTACCCAACACCTGACGGTAGACGGCGCGAATGACGGTTTGAGCTTCGTCTTTCGTCCAGTTGGGACGCAGTTCGACTCGCGGGGCATCCATAAATGCAGTGACGCCCAACCGAGACGCTGCTGTGGTGATTCCCATATTTAATCCTCCCGATCTAGAAAGTTAACGTAATGTGTGGTATCTTGACCCTGTTGAATCTTCAGGCGAGATTCAAGCAGGGTTGATGGCGATGACTTTTCCACCCTGGCGATTGATTCGCTGCAACTGAGCGGACAGTCGATCGTCGGAAACGACAATTTCCGTGGTGGTTCGTCGCACTTGCGGTCTTTGACCCGATGCCGACTGCAACACCCGCAAGCGATAAGACCGATCGCGAGATCCGCCAGTCGTCCCACTCAGGGTTCCCGATGCCGAGGTTTGCACGGGTGAAGAGAGATTTCGCCCTAAATCCCAAATCAGCCAACCCTTTTTCTGTCCCTGAGCGCGATCGCTGTTGGCATAGCCGCGATACAGTTGAAACATCCGGGGGAAGCCCGCCAGTTTCTGGCCGGGCTGGGTGGCGAAACCGCGATAGTAGGGAACGATGTTGTCGCCGAAGCAGGACTGGTACTCCGCCGAATCGATGTAAGAATCGATATCGGCATCGTAGCCTTCGTTGTGGTACAAATCGTTGTGGAACGCAATTTCTGCTTGGTCGTAAGGGGCGCGACCCAACAGATGCTTGTAATTCAGTTCCGAGAACCGATTCTGAAAATTGTTGTAGAAAAACTTGGATTTATACAGTTCGGATTTGGCAACGCAACGGACGAAATCCCGCACGTTGATGCTACCGTTGCAGAGCAACGATTCGGCGCTGGTCAAGCGCTCCGAACTCATGATGTGTTCGTTACCCAGTAACTGACGGTAAACAGCGCGAATGGCAACTCGCGCTTCTTCTTCCGTCCATTGGGGACGTAACTCAATCTGAGGAGTTTCCAAAAAGGCTGAAACTCCAAGCCGAGAAGCGGCTGCGGTAATTGCCACGATCAGTCTACTCCTTGAATTCAACATCCTGATTAAAAAAATGACCCGGCGCGGCAAACAACCGCTAGCTAAGCGCTAGCTAGTAGCTCTTTACCGTTCCGGGCTGGACTGCAAGCAACTGCAAGGCTCTTGACCTTAGCTGCTCGCTATCCAAAGCTAGAACCAAAGTCTAGCTCAGGGCGTTGATCGCGTAGTCGATGTAGCAGTTGGCTTCGGTAGCCGCATCGCCAGACAAACCGTGGTTGGCTTTGATGTAGTTCAGGGCTTCGACGTACCAGCTAGGAGACAGTTCGAAGGTGCTGTTGATTTCATCCAAACCAGCAATCAGATACTCGTCCATCGGACCGGTGCCGCCAGCCACCAAGCAGTAAGTAATCATACGGAGGTAGTAGCCGATGTCGCGAGCGCACTTGGCTTTACCTTCGTTGGTCGAAGCGTAGTTGCTGCCCTGCATTTGGGTGGTGTAGGGGAACTTGGAGTAAACAGCTTGAGCGGCACCGTTGACCAAGCTGTCAGCTTTGGCGGTCAGAGCTTTGGCAGCTTCGATACCAGCCGAAGCTTGACGCAAGCGACCGAAAGCCACTTGCAGTTCGCTGGTGCTTAGGAAACGTCCTTGGGAATCGGCAGCAGCGACGGCTTCGGTGAGAGGGGTTTTCATCTTCGGATAATCTCCTTAAAAATTTGCGATGTTGTCAAATGAGGAAGTTTTAAATGCGGACTCGCTCGAAATATCGAATTAACCGACGGCAGCGGCAGCGCGATCGAAGTAACCGCCGATTTCAGACATCAGGCTGCTGCAATCTCCACGGGTGATGCCATTGGGATCGTTGGCGATCGCAATGGCAGCTTCTTTCATTTTTTGAACGCCAACCGCAACGGAAGCACCGGGGGTTCCCAGAGCAACGTAGGTTTCGCGCAAACCGTTCAAGCAGCGATCGTCGAGAACGCTAGCGTCGCCGGTGAAGATGGCGTAGGTGACGTAACGCAAAATGATTTCCATGTCGCGCAAGCAAGCAGCCATGCGACGGTTGGTATAAGCATTTCCACCTGGAGCGATGAGCTGGGGTTGCTCGGCAAACAGAGCGCGAGCAGCATCGGCAACGATCTTGGAAGCGCTACCGGTAATGCGGTTAACGGCATCGATCCGCTTGTTGCCGTCGGCAACCATGGCGCTCAGAGCATCGAGTTGAGAGGAAGAAACGTACTCGCCTCGTGCGTCGGCTTGGGAAACCACCTTCGTGAATGCGTCGAACATCGGACTTTTAATCTCCTAATTGACTTAGATGGATTGTTTTTGTATAAGGTCGTCTTATTAAACAGCAGGCTTGGGTAGACTTGAGACTTCAGACAGAAAGACAACCTAAATTTTACTCAAGTCATAGTTCTTCTGGAGAAGACCAATAAACCTGAGTAAAAATTTTCTGTTTATGAGAGGGGTCTAAAAGCAAATTTCTCAAGGCTTGCCTGTTGCTTTTACCCTTACAGATACAATTTATACAACGCGGCAAGCGCTTTATCTGTTAAGTTTTGTAAAAATCCCGAAGCTCGACGATCGCCCTTCTTCCAAGTCAACCGTCAAACCTAGAGCCATCAAAGTTTTCGGAAAACGGACAACCTGATGAAATATTTCTGCGCTTCTTGACTTTCGTACACGTTTAGAAATACTACGTTACGTTTCTTCAAAAAGTGGGGGGATGAGATCGACGGCGGGCAGAAGGATCTGGGGGAGTTGGAAGCAACTAGCAAATCCCAATTGACCAACCCCCAACCCCAAACTATTACTCTTCGGGTTCGGCGAGATCGAGACGTTTTTCAAGATACTGTCCGATCAGCAGTTCCTCTCCAGCACGGGAAACGATCGTTTGTCGGGTGCGGTACTTGCGACCGATCAGTTTAATTTCTTCCTCGAAGGTGGAACCCCCGTACTCGGTTTTCAAGCACAGAGTTTGAGGGTTGGGGAAGTACAACCGGGCGGTGACGGGTTCGGAGGTGGCAAAACCGCGATCGCGATACAGCGTGTCTCCGATGATGCCAAACAAAGTCGAACCCTGGCTCGGTTTGCCTTTCGGACCGATGTAGTGGCTTTCCCAGGTGACTCGACTGCCGCAGGCAAATGTTACATCCTGGGGAAGATGGTGCAGGTGGGCAAGTTCCTCGAGGCGAGCATCACCCCGTTCTAAAAACTCAACCACGATCGAACTTACGACTTCTTGAGAGGTATCTTGCTTGAGGGTGTAGTAGCGTCGCTCGGACTTCCAATTTCCCGCAGATTGGCGAAAAAACGCTTCGACTAACGATTCTGTGGAGATCGCTCTAACTTGTCCGGGTGATGCCATGTCAACAAACCCTCATCTCTTTTGTCTGTACTACAATGCCGTCACTTTCGATCTGGATCTGTATTGATTTTTACATATTTTTACAAATCATGCCGAGGGCGTGTCGGGTGTGGGAGTGCTAGAGAAGGTGGCTGGCGCGTTATAGCAAAAGGCAGAGGGCAGAAGGGAAAAGATTGACGGGTCTGGGTTTCAGGTTCTGCTTTTGTCCTAACCGCCTTGGCGGTTGCTATAGTTCACAAGTCTTAATGTTTGGAGTTACCCGATCGTCAGACAATTTCAATTAGGGCGTTATCTTAAGACGCCTAAAAAGCTTGAGTACCAACTTCCGAGACTTTTCATTCCCATCGAAGCTGACCATTGGGTTCGATACCCATCGCGTCGGCAATCTCGTCGGTTGGCTCGAGCAATCCCGAGATTGATTTAAATCTTGACACAATTTTCTTAAACTCTTTCGTTAACCAGGAGATACCGTTAATGCCTTTTGGACCAGCTTCGCGCTTGGGGGTCGCCCTATTTGATGAAACCCCTCCCATCGAATGGAGACCCGGTCAATCGTCAGACGAAGCCGAAACGATCGTGCGGGCAGTTTACCGCCAAGTGTTGGGCAATGCCTACGTGATGGAAAGCGAGCGGCTGACCGTTCCCGAATCTCAGTTTAAACGGGGAGAGTTGAGCGTCCGCGAGTTCGTGCGAGCCGTTGCCAAGTCCGACCTCTATCGTTCTCGCTTTTTCACCAGTTGCGCCCGCTACCGCGCGATCGAACTCAACTTCCGCCATCTGCTCGGCCGTCCGCCTGCAGATTTGGAAGAAATGCGCGCCCACAGCACCATTCTCGATACCCAGGGATTTGAAGCCGATATCGATTCCTATATCGACAGCGACGAGTATCAGTCTACTTTTGGCGAAAATATCGTTCCGTACATTCGGGGCTACAAGAGCGAAGCTTGCCAAAACATGGTGCAGTTTACCCATACCTTCCAGTTGGTGCGGGGTGCGTCCAGCAGCAGCCAGAAGGGGAACTTGGCAGGGAACCGACCTCGGCTCAATTCTCTGGTCATTCAAAGCACGCCGACGGCGGTGGTTTCGCCGGCGAGTGCGGGTGCGACCTTCTCCGCACCTTCCTATGGCTCTCGCCGTTTGGGGGGAAATCTCAGCGAGGAAGGAAAAGTTTATCGGATTGAAGTCACGGGATACCGGACAAACAGCGTCAAGAAAGTTTCTCGGATCCGTCGTTCCAATCAAGTGGTTCTGGTGCCGTTTGATCGACTGTCTCAGGAGTATCAGCGGATTCACAAGCAAGGCGGCGTCATTGCCAGCATCACCCCTGTGTAAATCGAAATTAAACTTTAAAAGAGGAAATAGAGTCCAATGGCATCCCCTACAATTCTCGAACTCTGGCCCAACAGTGGCTTAGATGAAGTACAAACGGTTGTCCGGGCGGTTTACAAACAGGTTTTAGGCAACCCCCACGTGATGGAGAGCGAGCGGTTGGTCACGGCTGAATCGCAATTGTGCGATCGCTCCATTAGCGTGCGAGATTTCGTTCGTGCGGTTGCCAAATCTGAGTTTTATCGGACGCGCTATTTTGAGTCTTGCGCGCCTTACCGCTTTGTGGAACTGAACTTCTTGCACTTGCTGGGACGCGCTCCCCAAGACCAACGGGAAGTTTCCGAACACATCGTCCGTTGTGTTGCCGAGGGCTACGATGCGGAGATCGATTCTTATATCGATTCGGCAGAGTACCAAGCCGCTTTTGGTGATAATATCGTCCCCTACTATCGCGGTCGCAGCAGTGCGGCGAACGCCAAGCAAGTGGGCTACAATCGGATGTTTGCCCTCGATCGCGGACCGGCTCAGGTGGACAGTGCGGTCAAATCGTCGCAACTTGTCTATGCGGTTGCCGCCAATGCACCGACGGCAATCAAACCGTCTTCGGCAACGGTAATCGGTTCTGGAACGGAGAAGCGTTTCAAAATCGTGGTGTCCGGTTCGAAATTCGACGGTCCCCGGCGCGTCAGTAAAACGGAGTACATCGTCCCGGCGAGCAAAATGACGCCTCAAATTCAGCGGATTCACCGCACTTCGGGCAAAATCGTCAGTATCACTGAAATTGTCTGAAGTTGAGTGCAGGGGTCAGGCTGTGCCTGCCCCTTTTTTCCCGATCTATCTTAATAAGATTAAAAATTTTCTGTTTTTCGCTCGAGACTTAACCAATTTATTTAATAGGAATAGAGTGGCGATCGCTCTACCGCAACCTTCAGGTCGTTTGTCAAACTCGAAACGGAAGACCCAAAATTGATGCAAAATTGATGGATATTACGGAATTTGTGACAAATTCGATCGGGCGCTGGAAGTCGCAGCGCAGCGTCCACCATTTGGCGTTCGGTCACTTTGAAGCTGTGGAGTCCGAAATCGAGATCTCTGCCCTGGCTAGCGACGATCCGATCGCCATCGACTTGTGTAAAGACTACGGAATCGATCCGAGTGCGGTGCTGTCTCCGTTCCGGATGAGTTGGGAAGGACACTCAGACTGGGACGATAGCGAAACCGTTAGCGGATCTTGCCTTCTGATTCCCATTCCCGATCGAGATCGCCCCAATTGCGGCAAGCTGTTGCGCGATCGCGGTTATGCCGAGACCATCCCAGCCGCCGGAGACTATTACCTAACCGAAGACGGTACGTTCGTTCTGGTTACGGCGTACGATCGCGCGGCGGCTGAAGAAAAAATCTGGTTTGTCAACCCCAACGTTCGCTATCGAGTTTCTTCCATCAAAACCAGTGCGGGGACGGGGGTAGTTACGGCGTCGTTTTCCTCAGAAATTCGCCAAAAAAGCTAGGGGGTTACGTCTAGCCATCTCTCGCTTTGGCGGTCTCCATCGATTTTCCAGGGGTTGAATTTCAGTCTCATGTCACCGAATCCACTGCACCCTTCTCAAGCAGCATCCGACGATTTAGTCACCTTGGCGCGTTGGATGGCTGGGGATTTCAGCAATGCCAAACAAGCTTTTGACAATCCCAAACAATACGCCCACATTCATGTTTTTTTTCGTCCGCTGCCCTTTGAATTTTTTTCGGCGATCGGATTTTATTCAGAACAGGTTTACGACTACGATCTATGGCTACCTTATCGGCAAGGCGTGCATCGCTTAATCGATCTCGGCGATCGAATTTATATCGAAAATTATAGCTTAAAAAATTCCCTGCTCTATGCCGGAGCGGCACGCGACTTAAATATTCTCAAAACCATAACCTCAGACTGTCTCGAACGGAGATATCACTGCTCGATGATTTTTCAACGAGACGGAAATCGGTTTCACGGCAATGTCGAACCCGGAAACCGTTGCTTAATTGAGAAGAATGGTTGTCAGACTTACCTAGACAGTTCCGTAGAAATTACCGAAACGACTTGGGTGAGTTTGGATAAAGGACTGGATGTCAGTACACACCAGCAAGTTTGGGGATCGACTTTCGGTCCCTTGCGGTTTGAAAAACGAGAAAGTTTTGCCCATGAAGTCCCAAATCTATAATGATATTCATCTTTCCGAACTAGATTCTGGCATTCCTAAAATGCTGCCTCCAGAAGCAGAAAAAAAGATGAAATGCTGGATTCGGAGTCGTCATTTAATTTGTTCGGGTAATTTTTTTATTTTTGAAACGGTAGACTCGAGCGCTCTCGATCGCTTTTTTGCTTGCGTTTCGGCATTAGGCGGCACAGTAATTTCTGTCAATCCCATCGGCAAAATTTGGATGGGAAATCACCGTCAAGTCATTCTGTACCAGGCAAAAGCGAGTTTGTATGTACCCTGTCACCAACTCAAGCATTACTGGTTAAAATATGGCGGCTTTCGCACCCGATTTGATCGGCAACCTTAAGCAATTGCAAAACGATCGCGTTGTCCGATAGAGTTGCGCTCGAGATCTAAGTGTAAATGCAATTTTTTGTTTTGTAACGTTTAGTATAGAAATTTTTAAAAACCATGACAATTCCAGTTTTGGACTACACTCCTACCTCTCAAAATCAGCGCGTCACTGGCTTTGAAGTGTATGGTGACGAACAATCTCGAGTTTATACAGTTGAAAACTCGCAGTCGCCTAGCGAAATCGATGCCTTGATTTGGGCAGCTTATCGTCAAATCTTTCACGAACAGCAAATGCTGTCGAGCAACCGTCAAGTTTGCTGGGAATCTCAACTGAAAGCCGGACAAATCTCGGTGAAAGATTTTGTTCGCGGATTGGCAACCTCCGATTCTTTCCGACGGCTCAATTATGATGTCAATAATAATTATCGTTTTGTCGAACTTTGCGTCCAACGGATTTTAGGACGGCAGATCTATAACGATCGCGAAAAACTCGCCTGGTCGATCGTTCTGGCCAACCAAGGGTTGCCAGCCTTCATCGACAATTTGCTCGACAGCGAGGAATATATCACGAACTTTGGCGACAATACGGTTCCGTACCAACGGCGTCGGATTTTGCCCCAACAGGCTCGAGGTGAGTTACCCTTCGAGCGGTTTGCCCGCTACGGTACGGATTATCGCGATCGACTGCCGCGTCCCAGTGCCTACCATCGGTTCTGGTTGACCCAAGGAGCAGATGGATTGTTCGGACAATTCGAGCCTTTTGATTGGGAAACCTTCGTTCGCCGCGCTAACTGGCCCGTGGCGGTGGGCTTAGTGCTGGTGTTGTTGGGATTGTCGGTCTTCTTGTTAGGACTTTCCAGCGCCGCCAGCTAGGTTGGATAGTTCGAGGTAGCAGGGCAAGGGTGCAAACGGCTACCTTAACTCGGGTCGATCGCTACGCCCAATCCTCTTCTTGAGCCATCATTTGAGCGATCGCCCGTTTTGCCAATACCCGAATCACCTCTAATTCGTCATTCAGCGCATTTTGGAGGGGTTTCAAGGCTCGATCGTCCCCCATCTTCCCTAGGGCATTAATCGCGGCTTTGCGCACGTCTAAATCCGCATCTTGAAGGGCGAGAATGAGATGCGGCACGGCAGGAGGATAGGTGACTTGTCCCAAGGAGACGGCAGCTTCCGTGCGGATGGTGGCTTCCGGATCGGTTAATGCTGAAACCAGCAGATTGCAAGCCTTTTCGTCCGATCGTTCTTGCGCCACGCGACCCAAAGCACCGATAACCGCACAGCGAACGTCCAAAGATGCCGAGTTTAAAGCCTTGTAGAGGTGGTCTGCGGCTTCAGAACCCATAAATGCCAGTGCCCAAGCAGCATGACCTTTAATATCTTCCGGATGTTTGGGGGAGCCTAAAATCTCCAGGAGTGCGGGAACTGCCGCTTCTCCCGTGCGTGCCAAAGCCCCAGCCGACGAACCTCGAACGACGGTATCTTCATCGTTGAGGAAAGCACGAACTAAAGGCGGCACGGCTGCCGGATCGGCAATAATCGTCAGGGTTTTGGCGGCTGCCCGTCGCACGACCACATTGGGATGGTGGGCGAGGGCATCGACCAAAAAAGGGGTAGCGGGTTCGCCAATTTCGCCCAAGGTCTCGGCAAACCGCAATCGCACGATGCCACGGGGGTCTCCCAAACCTTCTACTAATTGTTTGAGCAGGGGTTCTGTGGGTTCAAACGTATCTAATGTAATCTGCTCGTTGACGCGATCGAGCAGGGTATCGTTTTGGGCTTGAACGGATGAAAGATCGGCGTCGAGGGAGTGAGTCATAGAAAAAAGGTTGGGAAACCTACGTCTGGTTATAGAATTAAGCATTCAGCTATCAGCAAAAACCTGGCTAGGTCTAGCT
The DNA here is from genome assembly GCA_015295945.1 of Oscillatoriales cyanobacterium M59_W2019_021. Taxonomy (GTDB): domain Bacteria; phylum Cyanobacteriota; class Cyanobacteriia; order Cyanobacteriales; family Geitlerinemataceae; genus DVED01. The sequence goes on from DVED01000082.1 coordinate 26,539, forward strand.
TTTCACTTGGTCATACGTCCTAATCTACGTGCGTCGTGCCATAGAGCCAGAGAAATAACGATCGCCTTGGGGCAGTGACTGTCCTGGGTTACTGACCTTCTACCAAAGTAACGTGTTGCTGGCGGAGAGCTTCCAGTTGGGCATCAATCCGATCGAGTTGGGGTTTCAAGCTCGCCAGTGCTTGCGATTTAGAGATTTTCGCTCGCTGAGCCATTAAGAGGGTATCGTTTTCCAAACGTTCCCGATATTGTTCCAACTCCGCGATCGTTTCGGCTAATTCTTGAAGAGTTGCTTGCTCGAGGGAGGTGAGTTCTGAAATCTCAGACATATCTATATGTATTTCCTAAATGCCAGTTTGTCAAAATCTAGGTTCTATTTTCTCAGATTGCGCCATCAATGGGCGATCGTTTTCGATTCCTTTTGTAAAGAATTCTACAGGTTGCCGCCCCCACTGACGGGAATTGCCTACTGCTATACCCATCGATCGCGGCTCGCTGTAAAGTATAGCTTGACATCCTTTTTCCGTTTGAGACCTAGCGATCGTGAAATCCCGTCTGCCCCTGTCCCGTTTTTCCCTATGGCTAGCCCAGTTTTTCAGTTCGGTTTGGGTTCGTTTGCGGAAGTGGGCAAAGGGCGGGGCATTTGTACCCGATCGGGTCTCGCCACAAACTTGGGCGATCGTCGGATTGGTTGTCGTGGGCTATTTCGCCTTTCTTCACAACTTAGGGGCGATCGGCTTAATCGACGAAACGGAGCCGAAATTCGCCGAAGCTGCCCGTCAAATGCTGGTTCGCAACGATTGGCTCACCCCTTATTTCAACGAGGAACCCCGGTTCGACAAACCCCCTCTGGTGTATTGGTTGATGGCACTGGGTTACAAACTATTGGGGGTCAACGAATGGGCAGTGCGGTTGCCGTCGGCAGTGGCGGCGTTGGGGTTGATGGGATTAATTTTCTATACGTTGCGTCGCAGCAGTGGCAGTGTGACGGGAATTCGGGGAACCCTAGGAGAAGTTCCGGCAACGGAGGAACGGTGGCGGGAACTGTACGGAACCTCACCGAAGCGTGAACGATCGTTCGATCCGTGGTTTTGTGCGTTTTTAGGGGCAGCCATTTTTGCCCTCAATCCTCACAGTTTGGTGTGGGGTCGCATCGGCGTTTCGGATATGCTGTTATGCGGATGTGTGGGGTCGGCATTGTTGGTGTTCTTTTGGGGATACGTGACCCGATCGCCCGTTTGGTATCTCGCATTTTACATCCTGACCGGGTTAGCCGTCCTGGCTAAAGGTCCGGTGGGATTTGTGCTTCCGGCAGTTGCCATTTTTCTCTTCCTCCTCTATCTCGGTGAATTTTGGCAAGTGATTCGAGAAATGGGGTTGGGATGGGGTTTAATTATCGTGGCAGATATTGTCGTTCCTTGGTACGTCTTGGTGACGGTGGCCAACGGCGATGCGTTTATTAACAGCTTTTTCGGGTATCACAATGTGGAACGCTTCACCCGCGTGGTGAACGGACATAGTGCGCCGTGGTACTTTTATTTGGCAATCGTCTTTCTCTGCTTCGCTCCGTGGTCGGCATATTTACCTGTTGCGATCGCCCGACTCCGGTTTTGGCAGCGTTCTTTCTGGCAAAGTCAACCTCGAGAAGATCGCTTGGGACTATTTGCACTGTGCTGGTTCGTCGGCGTGTTCGGCTTTTTCAGCATCTCGGTAACTAAACTTCCCAGCTACGTTCTTCCCCTGATTCCCGCCGCCGCGATTTTGGTGGCGTTGCAATTGACCTCGGATTTTTGCCTTCCTGTTCCTAACGCCCAATTCTTGCGGTTGAACGCGATTTGCCGTTGGTTGAACGTGGCGATGTTTCTGGCGTTGGGGGTGGCATTTTTTACCCTTCCCGGTTGGTTGGGGTACGATCCCGCCGCACCGGATTTAGACGAAGTGCTGCCGAAAACGGGGTTAGCGGTAGTTGCGGCGATCGTTTGGTTGGGGGCAACGGTTGTCGGACAGTGGCTGCTGTCGTTGCGGCAAGGGCGCTGGATGTGGAGTGTTAACGTTGTCGCCTTTTTCGCCTTCCTCATTCTAGCGCTACATCCGATGTATTTAGTGCTCGATCGCGAGCGTCAATTCCCCCTGCGACAACTGGCGGCGTTGATTCCCCAAGTACGCCAACCGGGGGAAGAGGTGGTGATGATCGACTTGAGTAAAACCAGTTTAGTCTTTTACAGCCAACAGCCGATCGTCTTTCGCGTGCGTCCGGAAAGTGCCGTCGGTTACATCCAAGAAAGCGTCACGAACGCACCGGAAATCGGTACGGTTCTCATTCTCGGACAAGAGCGAAAAATTGGGAAGATGGGCTTAGATAGTTCTCAATATCGAACTTTGGGAAAAGTTAGGGCATATCAGTTAGTTCGGGTGAACAAACAGTTAGTCACGGGAAAAACTGAGGATTAGGAGCGAGACCGGAAGATCGATCGTTTTCGATTTTTGAAATGGTGCCCTCAAGTTTGTATCAACGTAGTGCTATAATCACTAATCGAATCATGATGACGAGAAAAATACCAGCTATAACACCATTCATTTTTCGATAAGCTTTACTTTCTCGAAAAGCCACGTAACTCGGAGAAACACTATAAGAGCTTTCATTGAGGCTTTCAGTAGAGAGTAACGATCCGTTATAAGCTGAATATACCGATAAGCAAAGCATTAATACGAAAGCCAGGATAGTTCCCAATAACAGACCCAATCGTCATCTGCTCGGGGTTAGGTAAGATAATGTTCGGACAATTTTTTGTCAGGGCATAATTTAGAACACATCCAGTAAGAATGATAATCAAACTGGGAACGATCGTTAATTTTGGCGAGGGTTGTTTGAAAGAAGAAAGCCTGATTCTTTTGGAATTTTTCGGATGATAGAATAGTTTAATGCTTCCATTTACCGGATATTTAACCAAAGAGTATTCTGCTTGTTCTAGTTTGGAGAAAGAGCAAATACTAAACGACTTTTGGTATTGTTCATTATTAACTGTGTAGCTACAATTTGATTCCTGTAACTTTTTCTAAATTCGAATCAAGATACTCTTCAATCGACTTATTCACGATCGTACCCATCACTTCTTGCTCGACAGTATTCAACTTGACTGTTTTGAGAGAAACGATCTCTCCTATTATCAACTTAAATCCGATTAAAATCAATAAAGTTCCAACAAAACAAAGCATAATCAACTACTCCATTAATTTTAAAATTTTCAACCATCGATCAACCTGTTTTCTCCACGTCCAGTTTCCCATAAACTGCACTGCCGATCGCCCTTTTTCTCGAGCGAGTTCTCGATTTTGATAAACCCATTCTAAAGTTTCCACAATTTCATCGATATCCGATTCTCCCCAACCCTCCACACCACCAAAAGGAGGAACGGGTTGCACGTTTCTCTGCGTTTTTAGCGAAAAACATCGATCGCCCCCAATTAAATCTAAATGCCCCGTATTCGCCGATAAAATGGTAGGAATACCGGACGCCATACACTCCATTGCCACTAAATTCGTCCCGCCTTCCGCCCGGTTGGGAAATAAGGCAACATCGGCTTCTCGAAGTATTTGTGGCATCAAATAATGGGGAACTGCCCCGAGATCGATCGCCGCTTCTGGGGGAATTCCATGGTTTGCTAACCATTCAGAAATTGCTAGCGATCGATCCTGTCGAATTTTGGGAAGTCCGGTAATATAGGGCGACTTTTCCAATCCCGCTAAATAGTCCGTCCAAAAGTTATGCCAAGCGGCAATTAATAACGCATCGGGATGGCGTTGGTAAAAAGCTCGAAACGCGGCAATAACCAAGTCTTGACCTTTACGATATTCTAGTTTGCCGCCAGAGAAGATAACGAAGCGATTGCCGAATAATTTGGATTTGGGAGCAGGAAAAAATAAACGGCGATCAATCCCTTGAAATACCGTCGAAATAGGCAATCCGTAATGCTGTAAAATTTGAGCGTTCCAAGTCGATCCGGCAATAATGCGATCGAAGGTTTTGGCTTTTTCTAAAGCAGCAGGAGTCAAGGCAGTATCTTCAAAAAAGATCGCACCGATTTGAGGTTGACCGCGAAAGCGATCGCTGTTTTCGTCGGTGGCAAATTGATTGCCTAATGCCCGAACTACGGGGAAGTTAAAGTGCGATCTCTGCCGTAAAGATTGCTGTTTTTGCCACAGTTGATAAAAATGCCATCGATGCAGGGGATTCATCCATTCTAGGTGAGTAGGTGGCAATAGAAAAACGGGTTCGCAGTAAGGATTTTCCAGCAATTTGATAGCAAAATTTGTGCCGTAAACTCCCCATCCGGTAACGGGGTTTGGACTCCAAGTTAGAGCAATTTGGGACTCAGAAACTGGAGTATTTTTTTGAGTAGATTTAAGTATATTTTTCCCTTCTTCGCAATTGAAAATAATAGGAGTTAGGGGAGAGGTAATTTGTGTTTTCAAACTTGCATAGGTGGATAAGGCTGCCACGACGAGATCGATCGCACTTTTCCAATCGCCGCGTTTTTGTTGGCGAAATAATCGTGCAGTGGGATACCAAGGACTATCTTCTCGTTGCAACATCCACCGCCAATCGGGAATATAGGCGAGGAGAATCCAGACAGGTTTTCCTAATGCTCCGGCAAGGTGAGCAACGGCGGTATCGACGGTAACGACTAAATCGAGTTGGGAAACAATTGCAGCCGTTGCCGCAAAATTGGTGAGGCGATCGCTTAAATTGATAATTGGCGTATTTTTTAAAATTTGATAATCTTCAACTGATAAAACTTTTTGTAAGCCATAAAAGGTAATGTTAGGTACTTCTAAAAGTTTGAGTAACTGAGATAAAGTTGTTGATCGATGGCGATCGTTAGGATGCGATGGATTGCCCGCCCAAACTAAACCTACTTTCAAATTTGAGGTTGAAGGTTGAGGCTTGGAAGTAAAATTATCAATCTGTAGAGACGAAGTAATCTCGATCGGTACGCTTAAGTAAGGACTTTTACAAGGAATCGTTTCTAGGGTCGTTTGCAACAAATAGGGCAAACTCATTAACGAAGCGTGAGTCTCGAACATTGGCAGGGAATCGCCGGGACAAATGAGGCGATCGATCCCCTCTACTGTTTCTAACAATTGCCGCAAAGAAGCGGGGCAGCGAAGGATAACATTGCCTCCCTTTTCTTTCACCAAAGGTGCGTAGCGAACGAATTGAATCGTATCTCCCAATCCCTGTTCGGCATATAATAAAATAGTTTTTCCGTGTAAGAAAAAACCATCCCAAGCGGGTTGGGGAAAGGCAGGAGGATGTTCGATTTGGGGCAGTTGCAATCGCCATTCATATTCTGCAAATCCCCGTTGCAATTCTCCCGCTAACAACAGTGCGTTACTGAGATTGTGGTGTGCTTCCGGACATTGAGGTTGCAAGGAAATCGCTGCTTGGTGATGAGAAATTGCCTTTTGTAGCTGTCCTCGCTCTTGTAAAACATTACCTAAATTGGTATGAATTGCTGCCGATTTAGGTTGCAATTGTAAGGCTTTTTGGTAACAGGCGATCGCTTCGTCGAGTTGTCCCCGATGGCGCAAAATCACGCCGAGATTGACGTAAGGATCGCTGTAATGGGGATTGAGAGAAATGGCGTGGCGATAAGCAGCGATCGCATGGTTTAAGCGGTGTTGTTTGGAAAAGGATTTTCCGAGATTGTAAGCCGCTTCGGGAAACTGCGGTTTGATTTTTAACGCAGTCTGGTGGAGGGAAATGGCTTCAGTCAATTCACCCCGTTCTTGTTGGATAAAGCCCCAACTGTTATAAGCTTCGGCAAAGTTACGATCGATGGCGATCGCTTGCTGATATTGGGCGATCGCCGCCTCTAATTGTCCGATTTTATACAGCGCATTGCCGAAATTGTAGTAAGCTGCTGCATAAGTGGGTTTGAGGGCGATCGTTTTTTGATAGCAGGCGATCGCCCGATCGATTTGCCCCTGCCGTTCGGCAATTCCCCCTAACAGATGCCAAGCTTCGGCTAACGATTTTTCTTGAAGGATTTGCGTGCAAAGCCGATGGGCTTCGGCAAGGCGATCGGCTTGGAAATGCTGTAATGCAACGGCTAAATGATCGTCGGTCATGGGTCTGTGTTTTTTCGATTATATTGCTAGTATAATCATTTAGATCTCGCCACAGCGAATGCAACTCTTCTAAACCCCGAAAAAACAAATCGCTGAAAACATCAGATATTCCAGGAAAAAGAGTTTCCAAATAAATTGGTAGCCAGCGGCAATCGAGGTTTTATCTTCTAAATTGACTCGTTGCGATCGCCACCAAAATAGCGCTAAAACGGACAAATGAGTTGTGACTAAGGCGATCAAATTGAGAGATGGCAACCACAAAACTCCGCCGATCGCCATTCCCAGATAACAGCTTGAAATAACCCATCGAGCTAAATTAAAAACTGATTCTTTGCCGAGTTTGAGAGTTAACGTTGTAATATTGTATTGCCGATCGCCTTCTAGGTCGGGAATGTCTTTAAAAATGGCGATCGCGAAGGTGAAGACTAAAACAAATAGGGTTAGCGCCCAAACTTCTGGAATGAGGGGAAAACCACCATTAAAATGAAGAAACAAACCTAAATTAACAACAATACCGCGTACCGTAAAAATACAAAATGACGCCCAAAAAGGAAAGCGCTTGAGGCGAATAGGAGGTAAAGAATAAGCCGTTCCTAGTAGCAAGCTGATAGCCACCATTCCTAATAGCCAGTAGCTTTGAAAAGCAGAAATGAGAATGGCTAAAACTCCGGTAATCGCGACGATCGCCCAACCCTGTTGTCGAGAAAAGTCACCCGAAGCTAGGGGAAGATGGGGTTTATTAATTTGATCGATCTCGACATCTTCAAGTTGGTTCAGTCCAACGATATAAACATTGCCACACAAGCACGCTATCCACGCAAAGATCGCTTCTAAAAGGCGAGAACCCTCGAAAAATTCAGACCCTCCATTGTGATAGCTGGTGGCGATAGCAAAGATTCCCCAAACGCTTAACGTCGTTCCGATAATTGTATGGGGACGAGAAAACTTCCAGAAAGAATACAGACCCTCAAATGGATGAGGCGGTTGACTGGTAGAAATTTGACCCATGAATACCTAGTAAAATATTTCGAGCGTCTTGTAAAATTATAGCTTCCGTTTCACAAAAATTTCCTAATTTTCAGGGTTACCTTTATTTAAAAACAGCATTAAATTAGCATCTTGGTTGAACTTATAGCCGATCCCAAATTCCAAATTTTGCGGGTTGGGATTGTTGAGGTAAACCTGACGGAGGTCGGGTTGATAGCGAACGGCAAATAAGTCGATCGGACTGACATAATTTCCGTAAAATTTACGGTTCCAATTAGCTTCTTCAAAGTATCGCAAGGGAATTCCCGAATCGTCCTGCAAGACGAATTTGCTGCGTTCTAAAATAAAATTGCGGATGGTGGTAAAAGTGTCGCGGTGCATCAAATAGGAAGCCGCCTTGAGATACGTGACATTGGTATTTTGCTGCTTGACAAATTCGAGAAACTGCGGCGTTTTTTGCAACTCCGCATCCGATAAATCGACTGAAAAGTAATACAAATACTGAGGTTTGGTTTCTCCTGCGGAGAGAAAAGAAATTTGAACGCCTGGAATGATGCCGGAACCGGGTTGAGGTTGTTCGTAAAATCCGATGAGCTGACCTTCGGGATTAAGACCCACATACTTCACATCTAATATCATGTGATTTGTCCTTGCTAGAAAGACGTAAAGAATGGGTAATACTCCATTATTTTTCAAATCCGATCGCATATCGATCGTCCGAAAGTAGCTATACTGCAATAACGTGTATAGCGATTGCTGGACGTTATAAATTTGTTGAGTTGCTTGAGCCAAATTGGGCAGTTTTGGAAGCGCACCTACGGGTTCTAAGCCAACAAAAATATATTTAGAGGCATTCGGAAAAAAGACATCGGCATATAGAAAATCTGGACCGCTAAATGGATAAAATAGATTGGGTTTGCTATTGTTAATCGATTTTAATTCATTGTTAGACCACTGACGTGCTGCTGATAACTGCTGCTCTTCTAACTTCGACCAAGCACCGTTCGTTGCTGCCGCGTAATTTATCCAATTTGGCGATTCTTGTAACACGGAGATTTCTGGATTTTTCTCAACTTTAATTCCGGCTAAAAACTTAGCAATATCCGTCAATTGTTTTGATTTTTCCAGATCGAATTCTGCTAAGGGATTGATCGGTGTGGGTGTAGAAGCAACGGGTGCGACTGAGGAGGAATTCGCCGGATCGATCGCCGCTTGGGGTTCGATCGAAGGAGCCGTTTTGCTGCGTCCGCACAACTGAAGGTAAATGGAGATTAAACTCGCGACGATAACGAGAGCGATTGCTGTAACTTTTTTCATCGAAAATTCCCGATTAAAACTGAAGATATTGGCGTTTCTAAAACGCTGAATTGAAGAATTGCGCCGATGGGGATTGGCAAGCCAGTAAATGGGAAGACCTAACAGAATCGTTGCAAGTCCTGCTAAAGATTCTATTGGTTTATCTTGAAAGATGAAAACGAGAATCCACAGTCCGATCGCCAAAAAAATGGATGGCGTAATGGGATATCCCCAGGTTTTATACGGTCGAATAATCTCAGGATGGGTCACTCGATAGACGAAAACTCCTAAAACCGTCAAACAAGAGGATAAGGTGAGCGTAAAACTCAGATACGTAATGACGGATTCAAACGTGGAGGCGATGGTTAAAACTAAAACAATTGCCATCTGGAAAAAGATAGCATGATGGGGAACGCCTTGCCGATTGGTTTTGCCTAAAATTTTAAAAACAGGAATATCTTCGCCGATGGCTTGGGTGACTCGCGATCCCGCCAGCACCATCGAACTCATGGACGAAATTAAGCCGATCGCAATCAGCAATCCCATCAAATTCGCACCCCATCCGCCAAAAATTGAAGTTGCCGCAATGTAGCCGACTTCGAGTTCTCCTGCCATTCGATCGATGGGAGTTGAATACAAAAAAACAAAGTTCAGCAGAACGTACAATGCGGTGACAAAAATCGTTCCCCAAAAGAGAGAACGCGGTAAGTTTTGTTCAGGTCGATCGAGTTCGCTTGCCAGATAAACCGAGGCATTCCATCCCGAATAGGAGTAAGTGACATACACCAAAGAAATGGCAAAGGGGGTGCTGAATAACTGCTGCCAACTCCCTGATTCGGGTAAAAAAGAAATGGGTTGAGGGGATGAGATCGCCAGTCCGCAAGCGATAAAAACGAAAATTAAGACAACCTTTAGAACAGTTGAAATATCTTGAAATTTTTCCCCAATTTGTAGATTTTGAGCGTGCAAAAGCGAGATACAAATCGTAGCAATAATCGCGATCGGTTCCGCTACGAAATCGGCATTCAATCCGGGAATTGCACTCGCTAAATACTTCCCAAACGACATCGCCGCTAATGCGATCGGTGCGGCAAAACCTACCGTGACTGACAACCATCCCGACAAAAAACCCAACGCCGGATGGTAAATTTCGGACAGGTATCGATACTCTCCGCCCGATCGCGGCATCATCGCGCCTAATTCTCCATAAGACAGCGCCCCACATAAGGCAAAAATGCCTCCTACTACCCACAAAACAAGTAAAACAAAACCCGATTTGAGATCGATAACCTGAAATCCCAAACTGGTAAAAACACCCGTTCCGATCGTATTTGCAACAACCAAACAAATCGCCGTCAGCAAACTAATGCGGCGAGCGTTACCCTCTGAAGTAGAAGTCATGCACAAATATGGAAGTTAACAATGAACGGTTAGTCGTCCCCAGACTTTAAGTCTCTGTTTTCCGAATCGACGCAGCAATTTTAGAAATCTCCCGACTGCGTGACCGTTTGACAGTTTGGCGTCGTTAAAACTTTGACGTTGGGATCGAGTTTGATACCGCGTTGGTATAGTTGACAAGCCATACGATCGCCCAACGCATAAGCACGGAGAAATAACGCACTCCATCGCGCGATCGTCTCGATGGCAACCGCTTGTTCGATCGTCGATTTTCTCAGTTCCGGCGGCGCGCCGGGGGGATTATTGCGGTTGGTAATCCCATAATGATTCGCACCCTTGACCATAATATAGGCTTTGGGGGAATTTTGAATTTGTTCGTAAGTTTCTAAGATTTCATGGGGGGGAATCAGGCTGTCCGAACTTCCGGCGATCGAGGCAATGGGAATTCGAGATCGATCGATCGGCAAATTATGGCTATCTTCCCATAAAAACGTACCAAAAAAGACAGCCCCAACTAACACCTCGGGAATCCGGTAATCACTGGAGGGAGGAAAGTTCCGCGCGCCGCGAATGGCATCCAAACCGATCGCGCCTCCGTGAGAGTGACCTAATAAAACCAATTTTCCTAAGTCCAAAAGATCGGCTAACGCCGTTCCGGCTTTGGGAAGATCGACGGAGATCGCCGCCAGAGCGTTGGGAACTCGTTCGAGTTTATCAAACAGTTCGGTGCGACTGCGAATGGCAGTAATCCCGTCAGGAACCACCACCACAAACCCATATCGGGCGATCTGACGCGCGTAGTGGGAATAATAGATGCGCTCGACACCAAATCCCGGCAACAACACGGCGATCGGGAAAATGGCGCGATGGCGATGGAGCAAACTGTGGGGATTGGGGTAGTAAAGATCGATCGGGTTACCCAGGGTCTCCCATTTGGCACCGTAACGAACGATGTCCTCAAACATTGAAATTGGCGTGAATGGGGAAAAAGCGATCGACAAGCCCAACCAGCGACTTCTGACGCCTCAATCTTCCCAAACTCCTACAACTCCCATTTAAAGCTGTCGCTTGAATTCTTCTAAAATATCCGTCAAGTCCGTCAAACCCTGACGGGGAATCAAATCGGCGAGGGGTAATTCTCGCTTGCCTCCTCCCAAGGCAACCGGAATGTCTTGCAAGACTTGGAGAATTTGGCTCTCGTTGGGGCAACCGTCAGACAGCATGGGATACAGCCGTTCGGCGACGACGACGTGCAGTTTCGCAGCTTCCAGGTAGAGATGCCACTTGGCAACGTCGATATACACTTTATCACCGATTTCTGCGGCTAGGGTTTCGATGGCTCGCGCGTCATTGGTCATGGTGTTTTGGGAATGAACTGAAAACAACGGCTGGCAGAGAATCTCAGTTCGCTTGGGCTAACACTCTCTGAAAACCGCCAACGCTCGATCGCCCGATCGAGCGTACTCTCAATCATATAGCAGCCACCCCCAGGTTTCCCCACGACGGCAGCACCCCATTACCCATTTACGCCTGACGTGCAGTCTCCAACAGCTTTAAATCCCGTCACCCTCTTCTCCCCCTGCTCCCCTTTCTGCCCCTTCCGTAATTCTGCGGAAATTCAGACAACCCTCGGCGATTTGTTAAAAAATTTTGCGCTCAGGCATTAGGATAATAGGAAACTCCTCGATCTAAGTTATGAACGTCACGACTGGAACTGCCCTTCGCCATGGAAAGTACGAGATCGGCGCTGTTGTAGGTCAAGGGTGTTTTAAGATCGCTTATCGAGCGACACACGTCAGCTCGCAGCAATCCGTGTCGATCGAAGCCCTGAATGAAAGCTGGCGCGGGCATCCTCAATTTAACCTGTTTCAGCGACGGTTTGTCGAGCGAATGCGACAGATTGCCAAATGCCGACACCCGCACATCGTCCGCATTCTCGATTTATTTGCCGAAAACGGGTTGGTGTACGCGGTGATGGAGGAGATTGCCGGAGAAACCCTCGATCGAGTCTTAGCCGATGGCAAACCGATGCCGCTGCGCGATGCCTTTCAAATCGTCCGTCAAGTGGCTTCGGCACTGCGACTGTTGCACCAACAAGAGATTCTTCACCTCAACATCAAACCCGATAGCATCGTTCTCCCCAAGAGCGAACGAGCGGTTCTGACGAATTTTGGTATCGCCCATTACCTCACCCCCGGTGCCGTGCAAACCCAAACTGGGATGCTCGCCCCCGGATACGCGCCGCCGGAGCAGTACGATCCCCACTGCCAGCCCACCCCCGCTACAGATGTGTACGCCTTGGCAGCCACCCTCTACCACCTGCTCGTCGGACAGCCCCCCGCCATTGCCTCTTTGCGCGATCGCATTCCCCTGGTGGATTTGCGATCGGTGCGACCGGAGATCACCCCAGCTTTGGAACTGGCTATCTTGCAAGGTTTAGAACTCTCCCAAGACCGCCGTTCGCCCTCGATCGAAGCCTGGATGAATCCCCTGTGGCGGGAGTTTTCGGCGATCAAAGCCCATCCCGCCGTGGCAGCCCCCCCAGTGGAGATCGCTCCACCGCCCCCACCCTCGATCTCGTTCCCCAGGAACAACCCATCCATCGATCGTCGATCGATCCCCCCGCAGTTGCAGCCGTGGATTCCCGCCCTGTTCGTTGCTACCTCCTTAATGGCTGGAATGGGCGGGGCGAGTTTTGTCTTCACTCGCCAAGCCAACTCCAACATTGCGACTACCCCCACACCGGAATTATCCCGCCTCCGCCGAGCCTTTCCTTCCCGCAGCGAGCGATCGAACTTCGGTCCTGATCGCGATTTCGTCGAAGCCGCCGATCCCGATACCCCCATCGAATCGACCGAGGACTTCGCGACCGATGCCGAAGGCTATCCTCACACTCCCGCGAGCTATTCCCGAGAAAAGAGCGACTCAGAAACGCTGCCCGTCCGTACCGCAGAGGAAGAGATGGTTCCCGCCCTCGATTTCCCCCTAGAGGTCGAATCCTGGGAGTCGCAGCCGCGAATTCCCCAGGCGGCAGTTGCCCGACCCGAGGAGAACCCCGAACTCGCCCCAGAAGAGGGGGAATCTCGTACCGACGATCTGGAATTCCATCGATCTCGTCCCTCCCGAGTCGATCGATCGTCCGATTACTCCCGCGAAGACGGAGAGCTCGAATCGGTTGCCCCTGCTGAGTCGATCGACATTCCCGACGTTCCCCCACGTTATCCCTTGCCCTCCTCGGCGGATCGATACTTCGTACCCAAAACGGCAACCGAGTTTTCAATGCCCAAACACTCGAAATCCGGTGCGGCAGACTCCGATTCCGGCTCTTGGTCGAAGCCAACATCGCTTTGAGAAGAATTCAGGAGTTGCAGGAGTTGCAGGAGTTCAGAATGGCTGTCAGCCATCAGCCATCAGCCAAGAAGAAGGCGCTACGCACCTTTGCATAGCAGTCGCAACTCGGGTTAGGACAAATTTGGGTAGGGGCGTAGCATTTGCTCGATCGTCTTGTCCGCTAACCGACAAAATTTATGCAAATGCTACTACGCCCAGTCTTCGCTCCTGAACTCCTGAACTCCTGTAGGCGCAGCCAGTGCGAAGCACTTACTTCTGAACTCCTTTCCCCGGCACGTTATAATTTGTTACAGAAGTTTAATCTCCCTAACTGTATGACTAACCCTCCGGTTCACGCCTTCTTTATCGGCAGAGTGCTAGCTGAAGAAATCGGTGCGGCATTCGAGAAAGTCCTGACCAACGGACTGAGCGAACTCGGCAAATTCGACGCCGAACAGCGGGAAAGTTTGAGTCAATTTACCGAGCGGGTGATCGATCGCGCCCGTCAAGCGGAAGAATCTGCCATGCAAGGTCGTCCGGTAGGAATGTCCGACGACCGATCGGGGTCGGCGGTGGATTGGCAAGCCTCCATCGACGATTTACGCGCGGAAATCGCCCAATTGCGGACGGAATTGCAGCGCTATCGCAGTCGCTCGACTTAAAGACTCGATCGATCGCGAAGCGCGACTCCCTTTGGGAGTATCGTCCCGAACCCCAATCTCCCGAAACCGCTCGAGTTCGATCCCGCCGACATCGGTGACATTTAGCCCCGCCAATCTATAGAAATTCTTAAGAAAGGAGTTGGCACGGAGGTCTGACCGATCGAGCCGCCCAACTTTACCCTCGATCCGATCGTTTTATATATCGATAATTTTCACGCAAATATTTAGGAAATACGAGTGTCTGCTCTGTCTAATCTTTCTAATGACGCTATCTCTGGAGAACCCACCGATCGGAATGCGGATGACATGAGTTCCCCCAGCCTTCCCCCCGCATCGGTTGCCCCCCTATCTTCCGCCGATCGCCAAAAGCTGTTCTACACGCAAAAGTCCTACCGTTGGAACCGCAAAAACTACTCCCGCAACGCCCGTCGCATCGAGATTTGGGCGTTCGTCTTCCGGTTTTTAGCCGACTCCTGGGCGATGCGCCGACCGTGGACGTATCTCGGCGGCTATTCGGACGACAAAAAGAAAGACAGACAGCGCCGCCAAGCCGCCTGGATTCGCGAAACTTTCCTAGACCTCGGTCCGACATTTATCAAGCTGGGGCAACTCTTTTCCACCCGCGCCGACTTATTTCCCGTCGAATACGTAGACGAACTCTCCAAGCTGCAAGACCGAGTTCCCGCCTTCGACTACGAACAGGTGGAAACCATCATCCAAGAGGATTTCGGCAAAACTGTCGAGCAACTATATCGCTACTTCGATCCGGTTCCCCTTGCCGCCGCCAGTTTGGGACAAGTCCACAAAGCCCAACTGCATTCCGGGGAGGAAGTCGTCGTTAAAGTCCAGCGTTTGGGACTGCGCCGCCTGTTCAGCATCGATCTCGCCATTCTCAAAAATATCGCCCGCTATTTCCAAAACCACCCCGATTGGGGTCGCGGTCGCGATTGGTTGGGCATCTACGACGAGTGCTGCCGCATTCTCTACGAAGAAATCGACTATCTCAATGAAGGTCGCAATGCCGATACCTTCCGCCGCAACTTTCGCAATCGCGATTGGGTGAAGGTTCCTCGGGTGTACTGGCGCTATGCCTCCTCGCGGGTACTGACCCTGGAGTACGTGCCGGGGATTAAAATCAGCAATTACGAAGCCTTGGAAGCGGCGGGACTCGATCGCAAGGTGCTGGCGCGGTTGGGGGCGGCTGCCTATTTGCAGCAACTCCTCGATTGCGGGTTTTTCCACGCCGACCCCCATCCCGGCAACCTAGCCGTGAGTACCGAAGGGGCGCTGATTTTCTACGATTTCGGCATGATGGGGCAAATTACCACCAACGTGCGGGAAAAATTGTTGGATACCTTTTTGGGGGTGGCGCAAAAAGATGCCGATCGCGTGGTGACATCGCTGATCGAGTTGGGGGCGCTGTCTCCCACCAAGGATCTCGCGCCCGTGCGCCGATCGATTCAGTATATCCTCGATCGCCTCATGGATCGACCCTTTGAAGAACAATCCGTGGCGGAAATCAGCGACGATTTATACGACATCGCCTACGACCAACCGTTCCGCTTCCCCGCCACGTTTACCTTCGTCATGCGCGCCTTTTCCACCTTGGAAGGGGTGGGCAAAGGTCTCGACCCCGAATTTAACTTTATGGAAGTGGCAAAACCGTTTGCAATGGAGCTTATGACTGCCGGAAACGACATCAACAACGGACTGTTGGGCGAATTGAGCCGTCAAGCCGCCCAAGTCAGCACGACAGCGTTAGCCCTGCCGCGCCGAATTGAAGATACCCTCGACAAACTCGATCGCGGCGATGTCCGGGTGCGGGTGCGCGCCTCGGAAACCGATCGCCTTTTGCGTCGGTCGATCGGAATGCAGATGACGACAAACTATGCTTTAATGGCTAGCGCTTTTACCGTCTGTGCGACTATCTTATTAGTCAATGGGATTAAATGGTTGGCTCTATTAGCCGCAATTGTTGCCGGACTGATGGGCGTGGCGCTGATTCGATTGTTGATGCGTCTTAACAAGTACGATCGCTCGCTTTAGGTTTTCCCCGACGAGGTTATGAAAGCAGACTTTGTAGGTCTATCGGATACGGGACGGGTTCGCCCGATCAATCAGGATTCGTTTTACGTCGATCCGCATGGGCGATTTTTCGTCGTTGCCGATGGCATGGGCGGTCATGCTGCCGGACAAGAAGCCAGTCGCATCGCCAAGGAGGCTATCCAAGCTTATCTGGAACAATATTGGGATTCTCCCGAACCCTCTTCGAGTCTGCTAGAAAATGCGTTTTTAGCTGCCAATCAAGCGATTCTCGACGACCAAGTCGTCCATCCCGAAAATGCCGATATGGGAACGACGGCGGTGGCACTGCTGTTTCGCCCCGCAGCCAAAACCACCGATGCCGACGATACGTCCCCGCTGACGACTTGGTATGCCAACCTCGGGGACTCTCGCCTCTATCGCCTGCGTGGGGAAGAATTACAACAAATCAGCGAGGACGATACTTGGGTAGCGCAAGCCGTCCAAGCTGGGGTGCTCTCCCCGGAGGAAGTGCGCACCCACCCCTGGCGTCACGTTCTGTCTCAATGCCTGGGTCGGGAAGATATGGGCGAAGTGGAAGTGGCATCGGTGGACGCACAAGCGGGCGATCGCTTTTTGCTTTGCAGTGACGGACTGACGGAGGAATTGACCGATGCCACCATTATGGAATACCTGGCATCGCCTGCGGACTTAAAGTCGATCGCCCAAACCTTGATCGATGCGGCGAAGGAGCAAGGCGGACACGATAATATTACCGTAGCGATCGTCCGGGTTGAAGAACTGGGTAATGGCGAACCTTAATCTCTAGAAGAGAGTTCGGACGAGTGACCGAGAAGCATACCAAAGTTCAGTAGGGGAAATGGCTATGAAGCTGTTGGTTATCTAATCCCTCCAACAAATAAACATCCTCCCGATCTCCCATCTTCGTCAAAGATCGAAAGCTCTCGCGTTTCCCTCTTGCTCCCCCTGCCCTTGTAGGGAAGGGAGTGGGAGGGTTAGGTCTCTCCCAATTCGCCAACAGCTTCATGGCTATTCGTCCATTCGGGAGTCCAGAAGAATGCTGGCAAGCTTACCACCAGAGATCCTACTTTTCTTCAGAAGGGCGATCGCGTTCTTGTTGGCGTTTCCACTCTTCTAAAACCCGAATTCGATCGGCTAAGGTAAGATAGTCTCCCCAAAGATCGATATCTCGACCTTCCAGGCGGATCGTCCGTTTCTCATGTCCGACGACAATATCTCGCAAATCGCTAATCGACGCACGTAAATCGCCAATATCCCGTTCCAAACGAGTCATGCGTTCGTCGCTGGCTCTCATGCGTTCTTCACTTTCTCGTTCTAAACGAGCCATGCGTTCGTCGCTGGCTTTTATTTGTTCTTGGCTCGATTTGATAAACTGCTCGATTAACGCTTCAATCCTATCCAATCGATCTTGAGTCATAATCGTCAGACAATCGAAATTACAGCTATTGTAACGCCGATCGATCGGGTAGGAAGAGAGGGGAAAATGGACAAACTCGATCAAACTGCATAGTGATCTCAAACCCAGAAGTATATTTAGGGTAGCAACACAGTTTTCAAGCCACGGAGGTGGATTTTGATTCTGTCGTCGCGGGGTGATCGAAGTCGTTCCGCGAGATCGCGTTGGCACAGTCCTTCCGGAGTACGGTTTTCCAGAAACCCCACCTAATGCTCTTTCCCATCCCTACTATTGGGCATCGTTTATCCTAGTTGGTAATGGTTTGTAAAATAACCAGTGACCCATACTCCTGCGGAGTCGCTGCACGAATGGTGATGGGTAACGGGTAATTGGGGATGGTGCGTTTCGTTCCGGTGGCACTCCCTACAAAACTTATTGCTGATTACTTAAAATTTCCACTCCCAAACCCCAAACGATCGCGAATGAACGAACTCAATCTCAGCCTCGCCCAAAACAGCATCCGCAACACCCTCGCTCGGATTTCCCAACCGCAATCCCTCAGAACAACGGCACGAAATTTAGAGTTGCAAGGAACGATCGCCCAAGCGCGAGACCTCCTCAAAGCTAACTTAACCAAACTCGAAAAAGGGCTGATTCGCATCGCCGTGTTTGGGTTGGTCAGTCGGGGGAAATCGGCGGTTCTCAATGCGCTATTGGGTCAAAATATCTTGGAAACGGGTCCCATCCACGGCGTGACGCAGTATCCGCGATCGGTGATGTGGGCGCAAAGCGAGGATAGTCGCTTGCGGGTGGAGGCGATCGATACGCCGGGATTGGACGAGGTGGGTGGGTTCGAGCGATCGCAAATGGCGCGAGATGTGGCGCGACAAGCGGATTTGATCTTGTTCGTGGTGGCGGGGGATATTACCCAAACGGAGTATCGGGCGCTGTGCGAGTTGTGGGACACGCACAAACCGTTGATTTTGGTGTTCAATAAAATCGATTTGTATCCCGATCGCGATCGCGATGCCATTTACCAACAACTGCAAAGCCTCGGCGGAACGATGCCCCTGCGTCCCGACGAAATCGTCCGGGTGGCGGCTGCTCCCATGCCGTTGGTAGTGCGGCAAGAGTGGCCCGACGGACAGGTGACCGAAGAGTTGGAAACGCCGCCGCCCAACGTGGAAGAATTGCGGCAAGTCTTGCTAAAAATCCTCTCCCAAGAAGGGCAATCGCTGCTGGCGCTGAATGCCTTGGTGCAAGCGCGGGATGCCCAAACCGCCGTTGCCCACAAAACCCTGGAAACGCGCGATCGCGATGCCCAGGAGTTGATTTGGCAATTTGCCCGCTATAAAGGGATTGCCGTGGGGGTCAACCCGGTGGCGGTGTTGGATGTAGCCGGGGGGGCGATCGCGGATTTGGTGCTGATTCGATCGCTGGCACAACTGTACAACCTGCCCATGACCAGTCACGAAGCGGGTAAGCTGTGGAAAACCATTGTTTTCAGTAGCGGCGGGTTGCTGTTCGGCGAACTGAGCAGCAGCTTGATTTTCGGGTTGGGCAAAAGCGCGTCGGCAGCCCTGGGCGGACTGCCGGGATTTATCGGTGCGGGGGCGGCACAAGGGGCGATCGCCGGATACGGGGCGTATTTGGTCGGACAAGCCGCGCAAGCTTACTTACAGCGCGGTTGTACCTGGGGCGAATCGGGTCCGGCAACGGCGATCGCCCAAATTCTCTCCCGAGTCGATCGCGATTCCATCCTCGATCGATTGCGCCAAGAACTCCCGCAATCAGGTCGGGAGGGGAGCGGGGGGAGCCGGGGAAGCCGGGGAAGAAGACAGTGACCCATTACCAAACGCCAGCTCTAACGTTTTTTCTTCTTGGGTTTGGGGTTGAGATTGGGCGGTGCTGTCTTCGCATCGGGATCTTCGGGTTCGGCAGTGGCTTCTGACTCTTCCATTTCTGGGTCGATCGCCTCTTCGGCTCGATCGTCCGCCACCTCTTCCTCTGCGGGAGATTCAACCGTTACGACTTCTTCGGTAATGGTCGCTTCGACGATTTCCACAGTTTCGGCAGCCGGAACCTCGGCAGATTCAGGAAGATCGGTAACTTCGCTCTCAGGCGAAAGTTCGATAACTTCTACGGTTTCGGAAACCACCACTTCTACGAGATCTGCATCGTCGGATGCCGAACCTTCTCCAGTGTCCGGTTCGTCAACCTCCCGGACTTCTTGCGGCGTCGCATCTTCGATCGGTTCTGGCATTTCCACCGCGTTTTCAGCAGAGGCATCCGCCACTTCGTCGAGCTTGGCATCTTCCACAAATTCAGCCTCGGGGACTGTTACCGTATCGGTACTGGGTGCTTCGCTGGGAACGGGCGTTTCGGCTACCTCTGGGATGGCGGCAACTTCTTCGGCGATCGGTTCCGGACTGGCGGTGTCCGGATCGTCCATCTCGTCATCGAGTTCGGGAACCGCCGGAGGTACAGTCGTTACGGGGGGTGGAGACTTGGGTTTATCTTTCCCGAGTAATCCTTTGAGGCGATCGATTAAGGATGCCAAGAAGCCAAACGTCCGGCTTTTCGGTTGTGGCGACGGCGTCGAAGGGGGCGTTGTCGGGACGGAGGGCGTTATTGTCGGAGCGGAAGCCGATGCCACTTCTTCAAAATCGTCGTCTAACGGCTCGGTTTCCCACTCTGCTGCGGGGGTAGCTATCGGTGTCTCGGGGGGAGTCTCAACGATGGCTTCTGGGGTGGCGGCGGGAAAATCCGCTGCGGGACTGTCATCGGCGATCGCGGGGGATTCCTGGCTTTCCTCGGCAATCGGTGCGGCACTGTCCTCGAAATCGTCCTCTACCGTTTCCTCAACGGGAGGCTCCATCGCAGTTTCGATCGCCTCGATCGCCACATCGGGAATCGGAACGGGTGCTGTAGGTGTCACTTCGGGCGTTGGGGTTGATGTTACCGGAGGCGTCACTTTTTTCCCGGGTTTAAACGCATTGGTCACGCGATCGGCGATCGCACTGGGGGTCAGACCCGATCGGGCAATCGCTTCGGCACTCGTTTGTTCTGCCAGCGGCGTGGTGTCCCGCCGCAGTTTCAGGGTTTGCCAACCCAACCAACCCAACAGTGCCACACTCGCCGTTTGACCCAACAATACCGCCCCGCCAATTTGTCCCGCACAAAACCACAACACTAAAGCGTAGAAAAAGCCGACGCCACTCCAGATAAAATCCCCTTTGCGATACACTTCCGGAAAGAAAAATGCAGATAGGTAAAATGCCACACTACCCAAACCGACGATCGTCGCCAAAATGTATGAAAGCATCCTGTTTCGTTCCCTTTACGGTCTAACCATCCAGACAACCACGCAAGTCGCCCTTACAGGCTTCATTTTACCCCTTGGCTCGATCTCGATCGACGTTTGGCTAGTGGTTCGTGGTTCGTGGCTAGTCGCCCATTACCGACTACCCATTACCCATTACCCCCCCAATCGATTATTCTTTATCCTAAATACGAGCCCCCAAATCCCAATCGATTTCCCCGATTCCGGAACATCCCCGGCTCCGTCTGCCGCTTGTCTTCAGATCCCAATCCGCCAACCGAACGTTAGATTTTCATTCTCGCAGTTGCTTCGATTGGATGCTTCGATGGTCATTTGAGACATTGCCGATCTCGCAATTGGTGCGATACTCCTACAGAGTTGCTGCTCCATCGAAGTTCGATCGCCGCTTGAAACGCTGGTTTCACTCTATTCGGTAAGCTCAACCCCGCCCTAACAATGTCGAATACCGCCGACTCTTCATCCCCTAACACCCCCCAATCTGGCTGGCAGAACAGACGGGACTCATCGGCTGGCATGCGTAGCAAACCCCCTCGCCGTGCCGATAAAATTCTGATCGCCGACGATGCTCCAGCCAATTTGAGTTGGCTGGCTCAAATTCTCTCGGGAGCCGGTTATTCAGTGCGCGTTGCCACCAGTGGGGCGATGGCGTTGAGAGCCATTCAATCCAGCCTTCCCGATTTGATTTTACTCGATGTCCGGATGCCGGATACCAACGGGTATGCCATCTGCCAAATGCTCAAAACTCGAGAAACGACGCGGGATATTCCCGTCATTTTCCTCAGCGAATTGAGTCAAACCCTGGACAAGATGAAAGCCTTTGAAGTGGGGGGCGTCGATTATCTCACCAAACCTTTCGAGCCGACGGAAATTTTAGCTCGCATCGAACACCATTTAGAGCGACGGCGATTGCAACAACAGTTTCGAGAGCAAAATCGACAACTGCGGGAGCAGAACGCCCAATTACAATTATTGTTAAACATGACCAAAGCCACCAGCGAAGCTCCGGATTTCGATGCGGCGTTGGAAGTGGTTCTCTCCCAAATCTGTCAGGCGATCGATTGGAGTTGCGGCGAAGCGTGGGCGATCGATCGCAAAACCAACCGCCTCTCATGCAGTCGGGGATGGTATGCCGATAGCGGTTTTAAGTGCGACGCGACCCCCGAAACTCCCAACTTGACGTTTGCCATCGGCGAGGGATTGCCGGGACGGGTGTGGTCGTCCCAACAGCCGGAATGGATCGAAGATCTGACTCGGGAGGAACGAAACCCCTGCTTCCACTGTCAAACCGAGCCACTTACGCCCGTCAAAACGGCATTAGGCGTGCCGATTTTAGGACATCAAAGCGTTCTGGCGGTTCTCGTTTTTTTTAGCACAAAGCCGTTGCCGCCAAACGAGCGCTTGATGCAGTTGGTGAGTATCGTCGCCAGCCAAGTCGGATCGGCGATCGAGCGCAAACGATCCGAAGTCGAACTCCGCCGCTCTCAAACCCAATCGAAAGCGCAAACGCAACGACTCTTAGAATTACTCGACGATCTGCAACGGGCTCAAGCCCAACTGTTCGAGCGAGAAAAAATGTCCAGTTTGGGAACGCTGATGGCAGGCATCGCTCACGAAATTAACAGTCCGGTGAGTTTTATTTACAGTAATATCGCTCCGGCGATCCAATCGGCAACCGACTTATTAGATTTGTTGGCACTGTATCAAACCTACTATCCCAATCCCGTCGTTCCCATTCGCGATAAAATTGCCAAAATTCGCTTGGACAACCTCAAATCTGAGTTTCCTAAGTTACTCCGCGCCATTCGCGAAGGTGCCAATCGAATTAGCGAAATCGTATTGAGCTTGCGAGTTTTCTCCCGAGGCGATCGCGCTCAAACGCAAAAATTTGACTTGCAACAAGGGATTGAAAGTACCCTCATGCTCTTACAAAATCGCCTGAGAAATCCTAAAAATAGTCAAGAAATTCAAGTGGTGCGCGAGTACGGAGAAATTCCCCCGATCGAGTGTTATCCCGGTCAACTCAACCAGGTTTTCATGAATCTCTTGAACAACGCCATCGACGCGATCGAGGAAAAAATGCAAACGGCTAATGCCGATTTTATACCGCAAATTCGCATTACAACTGAAGTCGATCGCACCATGGCTTCGGCAACCCAACCTCACGGCGAACCCCAAGTCAAAATTCGGATTCTCGATAATGGGAGCGGCATCCCCTCTCAAGTTCAAAATCGCTTATTCGAGCCTTTTTTTACGACGAAATCCAGCAGCAAAGGCACGGGGTTGGGATTGGCAATCAGCTACTCCATCGTCGTCGAACAGCATCGCGGTTTGTTGACCTTTCAGTCGCAACCGGGAGAAGGTACCCAAATGACGATTCAGCTTCCCATGGGTTCACTCGAATGACCCGCGTTTGCAGGAGTTTGGGAAGCAGAAAGGGTAGAAGGCTGTCTTGAGCAGGGAAAGCCGGGGAAGAAAACAGTTACCAAATTATTTGCCATTAGCCACCAGCCACGAGCCACTCCACGAATGACCAATGACCAATGACCCAACTCAATTCAGCAATTTGGCGGATGCACGCATTCCTTTAGCTCTTTATACTCATATCATCAGGTGTTCGATGTCGTCATATTTGCATATCTAACCGTCGATCTCACTCCGCTCTGCCGTTTGGGTAGCCAACGCGCTCCACAAAAAGTAGAGAGCAGAGGCGGAACGGCTCCATAGAAGATTCTAACCGAAAATATAGAGGGCTTATAATGAATCAGTCAGTGCTTCGCGAGTCTACCCCATCCATTGACGTGCGATCGATTTCCCTAATGCTCGATCGCTCGCTCCAAGCTCGAGGAATTACCGCGAAGGTGGCGATTTTCGATAGTTGTTGTTATATTTTACTCATCTCGCATCAACTGCCTAATCCCGGAATTGTTATGGATTGGGTTCAGAAACAACTTCAAGAATGCTCGTTTTCGGCGATCGATCGCTTCAAGATTTACGGACGTCAAGTCGGTCGAAAACTTCCCCTTTGGCAGCAAGAACTTGCCATTTGAAACAAGGATGAAATTAGCCTCGAACTTAGGACGGTTCGCGAGCGAAACTTTGGTAAACTGGCTTGAGACTCGACTGTCCGATCGAGACCGATCTCACTAGAAAGGAGATCCGAAACTTGCAATATTGGTTACTCAAGTCAGAGCCAGCGACTTATAGTTTGACCGATTTAGAGGGCGATCGCCGCGCGCTCTGGGATGGCGTGCGCAACTATCAAGCACGCAACTTCCTGCGGCAAATGCAGCCGGGAGATCTGGCTTTTTTCTATCACTCCAACGTCGCGATCCCCGGCATTGTCGGACTGACGCGCGTCTGCCAAGCCGATATCGTCGATCCTACCCAACTCGATCCCGACAGTCCCTACTACGACCCCAAATCCACCCCCGAAAAACCTCGCTGGCAAACCGTGGAAATCGAATTCGTTTCCGCTTTTCCCCAGACGATCTCGCTGTCAACCCTCAAGCAGTCGTTCTCTCCCGAAGACCTATGGGTGGTGAAACGCGGCAATCGCTTATCGGTTATTCCCGTTCCCGAAACCGTCGCTCGCCAAATTTTGCAGTGGGCGAGTTGCGGTTTCGCAAGTTGCTAGTTGCGAATGACTGAGAATTGGGTAACTTCGTGGTGTAAGATTCTGAAAATAGTCAATAACGATTAACAGATTCATTAAAGACAATGGCACAAGATGGAAAGCCGACAGTAGTCATCACGGGAACCTCATCTGGGGTCGGATTGTACGGTGCGAAAGCCTTGTTAGATCGGGGTTGGCACGTCGTCATGGCTTGCCGGGATATCTCGAAAATGGAAAAGGCAGCCGAAAGCTTGGGAATGTCCCCAGACAGCTACACCATCATTCATCTCGATTTAGGTTCCTTAGAAAGCGTGCGTCGCTTCGTGCAGCATTTTCGGGTTATCGGTCGTCCCCTGGATGCGTTGGTGTGTAACGCTGCTATTTATATGCCGCTCCAGAAAGAACCGTTACGCGGTCCGGACGGTTACGAACTGACGATGACCACCAATCATCTCGGGCATTTTCTGCTGTGCAATTTAATGCTAGAGGATCTCAAGAAATCATCATATCCCGATCGCCGCTTGGTAATTTTGGGAACCGTCACCCACAACCCCGACGAGTTGGGTGGCAAGATTCCCCCTCGTCCCGATTTGGGTAACCTCGAGGGATTTGCTGCCGGATTTAAAGATCCCATTACGATGATTGACGGTAAGGACTACGAGCCGGTTAAGGCCTACAAAGATAGCAAAGTGTGCAACGTTCTCACCATGCGAGAACTGCACCGCCGCTATCATGACATGACCGGAATTACCTTCACGTCTCTCTATCCGGGGTGCGTTGCCGATACTCCGCTGTTCCGCAATCACTATCCCCTGTTCCAAAAACTGTTCCCCTGGTTCCAAAAGAACGTTACCGGCGGTTACGTTTCCCAGGAGTTGGCAGGAGAACGGGTGGCTGCTGTGGTTGCCGATGAGGACTACAAACAATCCGGCACGTATTGGAGTTGGGGAAACCGCCAGAAACAAGGTCGACAAGCCTTCGCTCAGAAAGTTTCGCCGCAAGCTCGCGATGATGCCAAAGCCGAACGGCTGTGGGATCTCAGTGCCGAGTTAGTGGGATTGCCATCGTTGGTCTATCGTTAGGGGTTTGGGGTTTGTTAGGAATGGTGCGTTTCGTTCCGGTGGCACTCCCTACCCAACTCTCCTCGCTGCTTCCGTACTAGTCACTGTACGATCGGGCGATCGCGGGTTCAAGTTGCGATCGCCCGAATTCTTGTGGAACAATAAAGATATGGAGCCGATCAATCTTTGACCGTTCGACCGATCGCCGGAAGGGTTGGCGATCTTTACTCCGTCCGGTCAACAGGTTGCATCCGCAGATCGCCCCAGGCGTTGCGAAGTCCCTCGGATATTAAGGCTTCTATCAACGATCGGGCATTGCTGCCTTCAGCAGCAGGCTTGCTTGTGGGAAGGTTGAGGTTCGCTCCCCACCTTCGGAGACATTTAGTAAAGACTTCGCGATACTCCCAAAGGGAGTCGCTAACGCAATCGAAATCCGAATCACAGCGATCGAGTTTTCCTTCTATTAGCAAACAAACGCAGACAATAACTCGATGGCTGTTTGCCAAACTTAAATGCGATGGATTCTCCATCGTCACTTCTCTATTTTCGGATCTGGGGCATCCTCGGCGAGAGGAACGGAGATTGGCTTGCCGTTCTGCTCGCCGAATTGCCGTTCAACTGTATCCAACTCAATGCAACATCAACAACAACTCGATGGCACGCAAGTCCTCTTGCAAGAAATCGGACTGGCGACCGAAATCGAATCTTTATTCAGTCCCGTTGCTTCGGCTACCAATCGGGTTCGCCAGCGTTTCGGTCAGCTTCCGTCATTTGTAACGCGCCTCCAGCAATTTCGCTCGAAGTCAAAATCCGATCGCCTCAGCTTTTGGCAACTGTGGAACATGAGCTTTGGCTTCCTCGGCATTCAATTTGGCTGGGGATTGCAGATGGCAAATACCAGCGCCATTTTCGAGCATTTAGGCGCCGAAGCGCACCAAATTCCGATTCTGTGGATTGCCGCACCCCTAACGGGTTTAATCGTTCAACCGATTATCGGCAATCTCAGCGATTGTACCTGGGGTCCTCTGGGACGGCGGCGTCCTTACTTTCTCGTCGGTGCGATCCTCAGTTCGATCGCCCTAATTGCCATGCCGCACGCTTCCAGTTTGTGGATGGCGGCGGGAATGCTGTGGATTTTGGACACGGCTGCCAATATCAGCATGGAACCCTTTCGCGCCTTTGTGGGGGATTTGCTGCCAGCACACCAACAAACCCAAGGGTTTGCCATGCAAAGTCTGCTCATCGGCGTGGGTTCGGTGTCGGCTTCCGTCTTGCCGTGGGTGTTGAGTCACGGGTTGGGGATTGTCCGTCACGGCGGGTCGCACGCCATTCCCCGGACGATCGAACTGTCGTTTTATATAGGGGCAGCCGTATTTCTCGGTACGGTACTGTGGACGGTACTGACGACGCGAGAACAACCGCCGGAAAACTGGCAGGCGTTTCGCGAAAAACAACGCCAACAGGGCAGTTTGCTAGGAACTTTCCGGGAAATCGCGCGGGCATTGCGCCAAATGCCGAAAACGATGCGCCAATTGGCTCAGGTGCAGTGTTTGACCTGGATGGGGTTGTATTGCTTTTTCCTGTATTTTCCCCCAGCAGTGGCGCGGAATCTCTTCGGGGCGATCGATCGATCGGACGCGCTGTACGCCGAAGGGATCGAATGGGCGGGGATTTGTATCGCCGTTTACAATGCCGTTTGCGCCCTATTTGCTCTGATTCTGCCCTATTTCGTCCGGCGCACCAGCCCCCAAATCGCCCACAGTTTGTGTCTGTTAGCCGGGGGCGCGGGGTTGATTTCGCTAGTTGCGATCAACGATCCCCTGCTCGTTCTCCCGGCAATGGTGGGGGTTGGCGTGGCGTGGTCGAGCATTCTGGCGTTGCCTTATTCGATTTTGTCACAATGTTTGCCGGACGATCGCCGGGGTATCTATCAAGGGATTTTTAACTTCTTTATCGTTCTACCGCAAATTGCCGCCTCTTTGGGGTTGGGTTGGATCGTTCGCTATGGGTTGCACGACGATCGGCTGTTGGCGGTGGCGATCGGTGGCGTATTCTTAATATTGGCGGCAATTTGGACGCACCGCATCGAAATTCACCCACCCCGACGCCATCGGGTATCTTAGTTTTTTGTCATTTGTCATTGGTAATTGGGTGTTGGGTGTTGGGGGTTTGGGGTTAGTCATCTGTAACAACCTTCTCTCCTCACCTCCTCATCCCCTCACTATTAGGGAGAGGGGGCTGGGGTGCAGCACTCGACGATCGGCTCGCTGGCAATTTCTTGCAACCCGACCGACTCGAGTAAGCTGTTCCAGTCGGCGAGGAGTTCGGTATCCTCGGGTTGGCTGTGTCGCAGTGCGGCTAAGTTGGCGATCGCGTCGTACCAAATGCCATTGGCAGCAAAGAGGGCGATCTGTTCTCGCGGCGTGGCAGTTTCGAGTTCGCCTTGCAGTTCCGACTCAAGGGTAATCCGCTCCACCCATCCTCGGACGAAAACGGGGGAGGTGGGATGGCAATACACCTTGAAAGACCACCGATACAGGCGATCGAGTTCTAGGGGATCGACGGAATCGGGAAGGGTAAATCGCACGATTCCTGGGGAGGATTCTACCTCAAATTTGCTTTGATACAGGACGTTATTTCCATCGTCTTCGAGGATGAATTCTACGGGAAGATTGGGAGCGAGATTGTAGGGAACGTAGAACCAAAATGTCGGACGATCGGCAACTGTTCGCGCCCAGACTATTTCTAGAAGTCTTTCACCTGGCGTGCTGGGAACTAAGGCGGTGAGGGGTTCGCCGGAAATGCCACACAGGGGATCGCGACTGGCGCCCCCGCGCGATCGCCCCGTAGGAGTGCCTCGATCTTCTGGCGGTGGAGGTGGAGAATAACGCAAAGTGGATTCCGCCCGTACCGAAAACGTTGCTACGAGATTTGCTAAACTTGCCAGGGCGAAAGCGATCGCCAAACTTTTGAAAGATTGAGAGAAATTCATCAACATTCAATTAGACAGGATTTACGCAACTACTATATCGAAATTGGGCGAATGCCATTTTAGATGGGCGAATGCCATCATACTGTTAGCGAATTAGTCGGGGGTGTTGCCCAGCCACCTGGGCGTAGCATTTGCGGGCGAATGGCATTTGCACTGGCTCCCCTACAGATGATGATTTCAATTTATTACTTATTACTTATTACTTAAAGACCGATCGCGGTAAACTTTCAGGATACCCGATGTTGCCAACAAACCGATCGCCGAGGGAATCCAGGGCAGCCACAGGCTAAAGTAAGTCAGTCCCAGCCAGCAACTTCCGCCTAATACCAGAAACGCAACGCCGATCGCGCTCGTAACTGTTAAAGTCGATCGCCCTTTCCAGACGATCGCACCTCCCAAAAGCGACCAACCCCAAATCCACAGAGCATCGCCCCATTGTGGCATCGCCCGCAGCACCGATCGATCGTCCAAAACGGCACCGAGCAGTTGACTGACCGCGTGAGCTTGGATGGTGACGCCGCTCATTTGAGTTTGGGCGGCAAAGCTGCGGCTGTAAGGCGTGTGCCAGTAGTCGCCGAAACTTTCCGCCGTCGTCCCGATGAGTACCAGGCGATCGCGGATGGAGGCGGGGTTGACTCGATCGGCAAGGATATCTCCCAGCGTCACTTGGGTTGCCACCTGTTTGGCGGCACGGTAGTCGAGCAGAATTTGGTGACCTCCGGCATCAATGCCTTGATAGCCACCCATGCGGGGATTTAAATGAGGGAAGACGGTTTTTCCCAACTGCAAGTTTCCCTCAATCGTCCACTTCGCAGAAATTCCCTCGGCTGCCAGATACCGAAACGCCAACTGTACGTTAAACGCATAAGGCGTCAGACACGGCGACGTGGGTTCGGGGGTCAGGGAGAGGAGGTGGCGGCGAACTCTGCCGTCGGCGTCGGGGATGAAATCGCTAAACCCCAGTCGATCGGTGGGAACTTCCGGGGGTGGGGGAATGCCGGGGTTATCCAACGCGCGATCGCTGACTTTGCAAGTGGCAATGAGACGATCGGTCTGTTGCAAGCGTCGTGCCAAGTTGGGTAAATCCGGTTGAACGGGGTAGTCGCGGTAGATATCCAAACCGATGGCACGGGGTTGCAAGGCATCGAGTTTTTGCAGCAGTTTTTCCAAGGTGGCGTCGGAGAGGGAACCGCGTCGCTGGCTGGGATCTTGCGCTTGCACGTCGGCTTCGGTGATGGCGACGATCGCCAGACGACGATCGGGGGGTTCGGCGGGACGCCACCGCATCAGGCGATCGAAGGCTGCTAGTTCCCACGGTTGCAGGAGTCCCAGAAATCGGATGCCAAGAACGGTTGTCGCCACGAGGGTACTGGCGATCGCGGCGGGACGCCATCCCCAAGGGCGATCGACTGGGGGGGTTTCCACCGTTCGAGTGACGGTTTGACCGCTTAACATCGCCCAATTTGGCGGCAAAACGGCGGGATTTTGGCAGATCGTCGGCAGCCAAGTGGCGCAGGGAAACCGATCTTCTAAGGCTTGCAATTTTTCTCGCGCTTCTCGTACGGCTAAATAAAAGGAATTGCCGCGAGAAAATGCCGTCAGAAAGGATTTTAAAAAGGCTTGCGCCACCCGATCGGGAACGGGTTCGCGCATCACCAACATTTGCGGCAGGTGTAAATCTGCCAGTTCTCGAGCCAATCCCAAGCCATCGCAAGAGTTAAAAATTGCAATTTTTAAACCTCGGGCGATCGCGTTTTTCAGGGCGTTTTTCAGTTGGGAAACGGTTAAATTCTCGCCCGGATTGACGGCGATTTGCCCCGTTCTGCCATCGGATTTACTGGAACTGTGTCCGGCAAAAAAGAGAATATCCCAGCCGCGATCGTCCCATAAAGCTTCGGTTAAGGCATGGCGATCGGGTTCGACTAAAAACGAAACTTCGGCATCGGGAAGGAGATCGAGCAATTGGCGATCGGCTGCGATATCGATGCCTTCACTGTGTCCTAAAATGGCTAAAATGCGGACGCGCGATCGTTGTTTTGAAGGCGGATCGACCCGTTCGTAAGCGGGTGAGCTCAGGGCAATTTCCGCGTGGGGATAGCGATCGAACCAATCCCACAAATGCCACGGCAATTTTTGAATTTGCGGATCGTCCGCTTGCAAAATGACCCGAACCTCTTCTGAAGGATTGAGTTGTTCCAGGAGTTTTTCGCGAAGGGGACGGAAATCGCGATCGTGCAGCCATTCGTTAAACCGATCTCGTAAAATCTTTGCCGCGCGATCGCAATTTTCCAGTTGGGAAACATTAGCAACAAATCCCGTTTTGGCTTCTAAGCGCGATCGCAATCCCAAACCGCGATAGGAAAGTTGCCACTGGCGGTAGTCGATCGGTAATTCAGGTGCTGGGGGGAGTTTTCCTACGGTTTCGATCGTCGCACGTTCTCCATCTTCCCCAATTTGCAAGGTAACAGAAAATCCGCGATCGAAACAGCCCTCCCCTAATTTGAGAACCACCAACTTACCCATGCTGCTCCCCAAACGATTCATCCCTATTTGTAACACATAGGACGAATAAACGGTGCGTTTCGTTCCTCAACACATCCTACCTCTGGATCGATACACCTTTACTCATTAAATTTCAAATTCTTCTGTCACAATTGCATTCCCCAACGCGACTTTAACGCTAAACTTTTCGCCCGGTTCGCCTCCGAACTGAATTTGAATGTAATTATCAGCAGTTCTCGATCGCACTTCCATGAATTCATTTCTCGCCTCATCTAATATTAAAAGCTGTAAGTCCGGTGGTAAAAAAAAACGGGGCGTTCTCGGATGAACTTGTAAGACAATATCGACAGTGCCATTTTCCGATCGTTGGATCTCCACAAGTAACACGACAGAAAACTCAAAAACTCGCTCGCTTAAAGACTCCGCAGAAGTATCGTTCAGGTGCAAAAGTTTAGCTTGACAAATTGCACTTATGGTAGAGCTAGATTCAACGTCTCGCACTTCCAGATCGGTCGTTCTAAAACTCATTGCCGGGGTTAGATCGGTGGGATTGAGTAACGTTTCTACCGCTTGCCAGCCAGCTTCAAAAATTTCATCGAACCATTGTTGTAAGTAAACTCGAGTTGATCGAGGTTCGACAGCACTTTCTGAGGTTTGTTTTAGCGGAGTCGCTATGCGATCGATTAAATCTTCGGGCGATTGTAAATTTTTAATCGATAACTGTTCTCCATCGACGGTTGTAGTAAAACCTAATAAATTTGCTTGACCAATTGTCTCGTCAATTTGGACGATCGCATACCCAATTCGCGATTCTCTCACCTCTTGAGGAATCAAACATTCGGTTCCCGAACCTTCGATCGGACGACACTCTAATCGACCGATATTCGGTAATTCTAAATCCGCCACATCCGCACACATCCGCACGACCGGATTCCAGCTATCGCTCGCTTCTAAATCTGTCTCGATTCCCAGCCATTGCAGATATTCATTCACCACTAAAACCGCCAGAGTATTCAACCGAACTCGATCGGCTTTTTCCGGCGTCGGTTGTTGCCGTGCAAACTGCCGCGCGATCGCCAAAGCTGATGACGTAATCGGTAGCGGTACGGCGAAATCTTCAACTCTCTGGTAAATGCTATGATTCACGGTCTCAACCTCATGTTTTAGTAGTGATTGGTTATTCCTAAAAAACTTCTGCCTTCTGCCTTATAAATACCCCTGTTCTTTCCCAAATTCTCGCAAACGCGGTAGACATTGACGCTGGTAAAAACTGCTCAAAGTGCCGATGGAAACGCCAAATTCTTCAGCGAGGGTTTTCCAAGGAGTTTCTGGAGGCAAGCGGCGGAGAATTAAAACTTGGCAGTTCAGATCTGGGCGATCGGAAATATAGGTGCGACGCAGTTGTTGGGTCGGATCGGCGACGACCCATTTTCTCACCTCTTCTAAAAGAGGTGGAATATCGGGATTCGCCGCTAAATTGTTGATCGGGTCGAATGATTCGTCGTCTCCTAGGTTGATTTTAGAAAAGGTCTGAGCTTTCTGCTTTTGAACCTCAATATAACCATCTTGCAATCTCCGTTTGAGATAGTTATTCAGCCAAGTCACGACACTCGCGCGATCGGGATCGTAGCAAGCACCCGTCGTCCCTTCGCACAAATTTTGGCAAAAATACACCCAAGTTTGTTGCAGTGCATCTTGGTAATAGGGAGTGTATTCTCGCCACAGTTTTTGAGTCGCTAACCGAATAATTCGAGTTAGATTTTTCTGGCGTTCCCCACTTCCCGGTGGATGCTTGCACGCTGCGGCGACAAGCTGGCGTAACAAATCGTCTGGTTTTTCCATATCCCGAGACACTTGCGCGATCGATATAGACGATGACGAACTTAGCATTTTCTCAAGAGAACGAGAAAACGCGATCGCTCCTCGCCTTGCTGGCACTCTAACGAAAATTCGCCTTTGAGAATGCCGGGACAAGGAGCGAGCGGGATAGGAAACCGGAGCTTCTATGGAGTTGTCAGCAAGGCGATCGACCCTACTGCCAGAATTTACAAAGATTTACAAAAGCGATCTCCTGTGGGAGCGAGTCGAGACGGCAAATTTTCAGATCGGTTCGGTCGATCGTAGCTAAATCCGCCCCTACGCGATCGACCCCAAACCCCAAGCCCCAAACCCCAAATGACCCATGACCGACGATCCAGTCTGCTAAGCTGATAGACGAAGACTTCCCCGTGCCTCGAGTGGAGGGAGAGTCGATCGGTACACTCTAGCAAAAGTCAACGAGAACATGAGTTACACCTCCCGAC
This sequence comes from Oscillatoriales cyanobacterium M59_W2019_021, assembly GCA_015295945.1. Lineage (GTDB taxonomy): Bacteria > Cyanobacteriota > Cyanobacteriia > Cyanobacteriales > Geitlerinemataceae > DVED01. Next base: position 59,617 of record DVED01000082.1, read on the forward strand.
GCCAAATCGGCACTCTCGCCGTCCTTGCTGCTGCAACGATTCTCGCTCCGGTTGGCAGTGCCAAAGCGCAAACGAGATCGTTCGAGGACATCGAAATTCAAATTCAACCGAGAACCGACCTTCGCGCTCGACCGTTGACCATTCCGGCTGGCTTTGACAGTGCTTTCTACGACAACCGCAGCAATTATTACTTCCGAACTAGCCGCCCTGGATTGGTGGAATCGATCCTAGGATTTCAATTTCCAGAACAGGGCATCATCGACGATAGCGCCTCGATTAACCGCGTCTATCGAGATGTTCTCAACCAACAAATGACTAGCGATCCGTTTATTCGCACCCCCGATTTGAACAACGTGTACGACTCCTCCCTTTACACTCTGCCTTACGGAGGGGGCGTCGTGTCTCCTTATACTACGGGCTATCGCTAGTTGGAAGTTCGCCCCAATATCGAAAAAAGTCCCAGCAATTTGGCTGGGACTTTTGAGAAATCGATGGGCGGTGCAGGAGTTGAACCCGCCTGAGGCGAATTATGAGTTCGCTGCCTAAACCGATCGGCCAACCGCCCACTTTACTGCTAAAATAACACAACCCGTTGCGGTAAATCTACCGCTTCTGCCTTCAAGGCGATCGAATCTGTCGCTAAATGCCACAACGACAGACAAAAATCGACCGATGTAATGGGGTAGAATGCCACGGAGGGGGAAAACCGATCTTCCCGATCCAATCGCCGTGAAATTTGTCCGATACAATGACCCGAACGACCACCACCGATGAAATTTAACGTGACGATCGCCTTTACGGTAGCGCTCTTATTCTCGATGTTTGCAGCGGGTTTGATGAGTGCGGCTTGGGGATTTGCCTTGGGGAAGGAAGCTCTCAAAGGCGTCACCCAACCCGACGTTCGCCCTACCAATAATCTGATCGGCGCTAAAGAGGGCAAACAACAGGGAGAATCCATTCAATTTTTGAAGGAAGATAAAATCCTCGAACAAGTGCAGGCGCAAGTTAAGAATAAATAGGGTCAGTTATTGAGAGCACTTGCATCATGAAACCTCGATCGAGGTGCGATGAGGAATCAGACCCTCACCTATTTTTTTCGGCTCGGTTCGTCGGCTCCCTCGTCATTCTGCTGTTCGTTTTGGGGATTGCCGCACCCGCCCTCAGCACTGCCCAAAACACCCTACAGTTGACGGCATCGGATGTGGGTTGGCGCGTTTTGTCCGTCTTGGGGCTGATCGCCATCAATGCCTTTTTTGTGGCTGCTGAGTTTTCCATGGTTGCCGTGCGCCGATCGCGCATCGACCAACTGGTGGACGAAGGAGATTTGTCTGCCAAAACCGTTCAAGATCTGCAACGCAATATCGATCGCCTGCTATCGACCACGCAATTGGGTATTACCCTGTCGAGTTTGGCGTTGGGTTGGGTGGGGGAAAAAACCATGGCGGTTTTGGTGGCAGCCGCCATGATGCAACTGCCCATCGGTCCGGATACGTCTGGAGCGATCGCCCACACCCTTGCCATTCCCGTTGCCTTTGGCTTGGTGGCGTACTTGCAAATCGTATTGGGCGAATTATTCCCCAAATCGATCGCGCTGTTGTACGCCGAAGATGTTGCCCGCTGGCTCGCCCCGTCCAGTTTGGCGATCGCCCGATCGTTCAAGCCCTTTCTGTGGATTCTCAACCGATCGACCCGCTGTCTGCTGCGGTTGGCAGGCATCCGCTACTCCGGACAAAACTGGCACACGCGGGTAACTCCGGAAGAGTTGCAGCGCATCATCGCCACCGAAGGGGAATCCACGGGGTTAGAAGCCGAAGAGCGAGAATTGCTCGCCAATGCTTTCGAGTTTGGCGATGTTTCCGTCGATGAAGTCATGGTTCCCCGCACCAGCTTGACGGCAATTCCCTACAACGCGACGTTTCGGACGCTGCTGCAAGAAGTGGCGCACTCCGGTCATTCCCGCTATCCGGCGATCGGCGAATCCCTGGACGACGTGCGCGGTATCGTTTGCTTTAAAGAACTTGCCGAACCCCTCGCCGAAGGCATTCTCGCGTTAGATAGCTCCATCAGTCACTGGATTCGTCCGGCACGGTTCGTTCCCGCCTATACGTTGTTGAGCGAGTTGCTGCCGATGATGCAGCGATCTCAACAGTCGATGGCGATCGTCGTCGATGAGTTCGGCGGTACGGCGGGGTTGGTCACCATGCAGGATCTGGTATCCGAGTTGATCGGCGACGCCTACGAACCCCAAGATACCGAAGCCCCCAGCTTCCAAATTCTCGACGAACAAACCTTCGTCGTTCAAGCGCAAATGCACCTGGAAGAAGTCAACGAGTTGCTGAGTTTGGAGTTACCGCTCACCGACGACTACCAAACTCTCGGGGGCTTTCTGATTTACCAACTGCAAAAAATTCCCGCTGTGGGCGATACCTGGTGCGATCTCAACCTGGAACTGACCGTCATTTCCGCTGAAGGACCTCGCCTGCATCAAATCCAAATCCGCCGCCGCGAGTCGATGTCGGCGGAGGAAGCCTTTAACGAACCCTTCGAGGATCTCGTGCCGGAAACTCCTTTAGAGACGCTAGAGGGAACCCCAGAGGGCGATCGCCAACCCAATCGATCGCCCGAACCCTCACCATCAGAGGATTCGCTCTGAAATAGATAGGACTTACGCAACGTCTCCATCTGTAGTAACCCACCATCACCCCCATGAGTAGCGTGGCTGCGTAAGTCCTGATATAGGTCGATCGCGAGTCACGAATCGCGATCGCCTATTTCCCAATCTGATGCGCGATCGGATGAGATGACCCCTTATAATAAGACTTCGGGCGGCGATCGCCCGCACCCAAACCCAACGTTTCCCGTTGCCATCCCATGACTGCGACACCCCTTTCCACCAACGCCCAAACCGCCAGCGAAACCCAAATCCCCGACTCCTTCGGTCGCTTCGGGCCCTTCGGCGGCAAGTACGTCCCGGAAACCCTGATGCCCGCCTTAGCGGAATTAGAAGCAGCATTCGCGCGGTATCGCCACGATCCGGACTTTCAAGAGGAACTCGACGGACTGCTGCGGGACTACGTGGGGCGACCCTCCCCTTTGTATTTCGCCGAACGCCTGACGGCACGCTACGATCGACCCGATGGCACCGGACCGCAAATTTACCTGAAACGGGAAGATCTCAATCATACCGGGGCGCACAAAATTAACAACGCGATCGCCCAAGCCATCCTCGCCAAACGCATGGGTAAGCAGCGGATCATCGCCGAAACCGGAGCGGGTCAACACGGGGTTGCCACTGCCACCGCCTGCGCCCGATTCGGGCTAGATTGCGTCATCTACATGGGCGTGCAAGATATGGAACGGCAAGCCCTCAACGTCGTCCGGATGCGCCTGCTGGGAGCCCAAGTGCGACCCGTCAGTGCCGGAACCGGAACCCTCAAAGATGCCACTTCCCAAGCCATTCGCGATTGGGTGACCAACGTTGAAACCACCCACTACATCCTCGGTTCCGTTGCCGGTCCCCATCCCTACCCGATGATGGTGCGGGATTTCCATACCGTTATCGGACGGGAAACGCGCCGTCAGTGCCAGGAAGCCTGGGGCGGACTGCCGGATGCGTTACTCGCGTGTGTCGGCGGTGGTTCTAACGCTATGGGACTGTTTTACGAGTTTGTGAAAGAACCGAATGTGCGGTTAATCGGCGTGGAAGCGGCAGGAGAAGGGGTCGAAACTGAAAAACACGCGGCAACCCTGACCAAGGGGCGCGTTGGCGTTCTCCACGGGGCGATGAGTTATTTGTTGCAAGACGAAGACGGACAAGTGCAAGAAGCCCACTCCATCAGTGCGGGGTTGGACTATCCCGGCGTCGGCCCCGAACACAGCTATCTCAAAGAGACCGGACGGGCGGAATATTACAGCGTCACCGACGAACAAGCCATCGCCGCTTTCCAATTACTCACCCAATTAGAAGGCATTATTCCCGCCTTAGAAACTTCCCACGCGATCGCCTATTTAGACACCCTCTGCCCCCAACTTCCCGACGACACCAAAATTGTCATCAACTGTTCCGGACGGGGCGACAAGGACGTGCAAACGGTGGCAAAGGTGCTGAA
>DVED01000067.1 GCA_015295945.1 Oscillatoriales cyanobacterium M59_W2019_021
AAACAGGTCTTCTAGACTAAGCATGGGGCAAGCGGGAGGTTGATGGTTGGCTCTTTCAGCCTACCCGCTTCGCTCCTCCTTATCCAAAATTGACGTTATCGAAGGCGGCGACGGGAACGACTTCGTAACCGGAAATCTCGGCAACGATATGGTTTACGGCAACGCTGGAAACGACATCGTACGCGGCGGACAGGACAACGATTCTCTCTTTGGCGGAGACGGCGACGATCAGTTATCCGGAGATTTCGGCAAAGATATTCTCACGGGAGAAGCCGGAAACGATCTCTTTATCTTGCGATCGAGTACCGCAGCACCGAGTGTAGCAGAAGCTGACATTATTGCTGATTTTACTGCCGGACAAGATGCGATCGCCCTCACCAACGGGCTCACCTTTGCGGGTATTGCTTTGGATGCTTCTGGCAGCGATACTGCTATCCGCGAAGTATCAACGGGTCAAATCCTCGGCATCGTTGCTGGAGTTCAACCCGCCGCCCTCAGTGCGGGGAACTTCGCCACCTTGCCGGGAGATTTCTAAGCATCAGCGATCGGTGGCAAACACCCGCCTGGGGTTTAAACCCCAGGCTAATCGCTAAACTCTTCTAAAGAAGACTGGGAAAAAATTTCAGTCCATTTTAATGGAGTTAAGCTATGAGCCGGGAACTTGAGTTCCCGGCAGGATATTTTGTAAGTGGGAAAAGGGTGCGAGACACTCAACAATGCTGGCAGGTGCCAATGACAGAAAAATGTTTTTTGTACAATAAGTTTTAAGGGCTACGCCATTAACCTAGAATACCATAAGGCTGAAACCCCGTCAATTCGTTCCTTTATTGACCTCAATCTCAATAAAATTGGCAAAATTGAGGGGGTGTTAGAGACAATGGGGAGTTGGGAACACATCTTTTCCCCCCTACTGAATTCTTATCCATGATGTTTTCTCTCGGTGCGTTTGCCATCCTCTTCGACGATCGCGGTTGGGTTCTCCTGTGCTATCGCCGCGACATCGATCGGTGGAATCTTCCCGGCGGTGGGGTCGAACCGGGGGAACTGCCCACCGAAGCAGCCATTCGCGAAACCCTGGAAGAAACGGGGTTGGAGGTGGAGATCGATCGCCTCAGCGGCGTCTACGGCAAACCCGACGAGAACGACTTGGTGTTTGCCTTTGTCTGCCGGGTGGTGGGCGGACGGTTGACCCCCACTGAGGAAGCCGTCGAATCCCGCTATTTCGACCCGAAAAATTTGCCCGATCGGACGATTCCCAAGCATATCGATCGCATCCGAGATTCCATTGCCTATCGGGGAGAGCCGATTTTTCGCCGTCAATAACGCGACAACTTCTCGAAAAAACTGCAAACCACGTCGATGGGATCGATCGCCCCAAAAGACACGCGAGTTCCGTCTGATCGCATCACTGAGCGATCGCGACAATTATAAGTTTCCATCGGTCGGGGGCGATCGTCAATACTCACCCAAGCTCGGTATTCCCAGTAATTTTTCGCACTGCGTTTAATCCGGAAAATGCAAATTTGATGGGCATTCTCCTCCCGACAAATTAAAGGTTTATCGGGAACAGAAAACGAGAAGGAAAACAGGGAAACGAGTAAAATCGCAATAGATGGAATGGCTCGCCTCATGGACACGCTAGTTATCCTATGCTTTCTCTAACGGCGCCATTGTCAATCCTTCTCGGCTCAATTGCATGTGGTACAATTCAGCTTGTTCTAACGGTCCAGTCCAGACGATCGCCTGTCCTTCAAAATGGATCTGATTGGTTAACTTCCACGCACGATCGCGACTCATACTCGGAATGTATTTCATCAAACACTTGGCAACGTGCCCAAATGTATTGAAATCGTCATTTAAAACGATAATTTTGTAATTAGGATACGGTTGTCGGGTGACTTGGCTCGATTTTTCAGGCGTCACCGTCGTCGCGGTAGAAGCAATGGCAATGGTAGCAATAGTGGGAGTCGTCATAGAGCGTTTCCCAAAACTCTCTGGATACGGCAGGTTCAATTTTAGATTCGATCGGGCGTTCTTCTTAGTTTAACGAGTTTTGTCGATCTAGGGGTAATGGGTCATGGATCGGTGCTGACATTGCGGGCAAAAATGGGATGATCGCCCGCCGAGTTTGACCCGCACGATCGGAGTTTGGCAAACGCGGCAAGGTTGTCCGGTGCGATTGTACACCCAAGCCACACCGCCGTAGTTGCCGTTAATCCCTTCGACATTGAGAAAATTACTAAACGTGGTTCCTCCGGCATCGATGGAGTCTTGCAGGACTCGAATTAACGCCGTCCGCAGGCGATCGATCTCGTCTGGGGTGAGGTGACTGCAAATTTGGGTCGGCGGAATCTTACTCAAAAACAGGGCTTCATCAGCGTAGATATTACCCGCTCCCGCCACGATCGCCTGATCTAACAGAGCCGTTTTGATCGATTTTTGGCGCTTCTGTAACTGCCCTGCGAAATACTCCACCGAAAACTCCTCGGAAAACGGTTCCGGTCCAAGTTTGCGCAACCCCGAAATTGCCTCTGGCGGTTCGAGGTCGGGGGGAACCCACCACATTTTGCCGAAGGTTCGCTGGTCTACGAAGCGCAATTCCCGATCGTCGGCAAAAAACAGGCGAACGCGGGTGTGCTTTTGCAGCTTATCACTCGAGTGACACCATAACAGTTGACCTGTCATCCGCAAGTGAACGCCCAAGTACCCTCCCGAAACAAACTTTTGGGGGTTTTTAAAAACTCGAATCAGTTTAGCGAGTAAGTATTTCCCCCGACGCTGCCACCGATCGATCGCGCAGCCCTGCAATCCGGTTAAAAAATCCGCCACAGAAACGGGGTGGGCGATCGTGCTGTCGAGCAACACATCCCCACCCACAATTGCCCGGTGCGGGGTCACTGCATTCAGCCCCCGACACACGGTTTCGACCTCGGGAAGTTCGGGCATCGTCTAACCCGCCCTACCTCTGCGGTCTGGAAGTCGGACTACTTTTTCTTCGCCGGGGGAGCGACTTCTTCGAGTTCGTCCATGGCAAAGTTGTTGGTATTCAAACCGTAAGCGCCCGCACCGCCGCTGAGACCGGAGTAGTTATTCTTGTCAAAACGAACGATCACGGGGTAGATGATGCCGCTTTGATCGACAGATGCAACCGTGCCAACATCCCGATACCAGTAGGACTCTTTGCGGAGAATCCGTACTTTAGAACCGCGTTGAATCATTCTTTGTTCTCCCTTTTATGTAATGATGGCTTGAAATAGCTGGGACAATTATCCTCCAGCGTACTACTTTGGGTGGATTCTCCGGAGATTTGATTCTTTAAGTTTTGTTGCTACTCGACCCAGCGGAGGCGGACGAAGTGCGCCCCACGCCCCCACATATCTTGAGTAGGGACGATCTCGGCAACTGCCAAGTTGAAGGGAATGGCGGTGGTGGCGTACCGTTGCACCCACTGCCCTAAATCCGGCGCGATTCCGGCAGCGGTGGTGGCGGCAATCCCCAACCCCAGAAATTGCTCCCACGGCGTTTTCGGTAAAAGCTGATTGATCGCAAAGGCTAAGCCTGTCCCTAATAGGATACCCACGGATAAATTCGTCCCGCAGCGAGGATGGACGGCTAAGTCCCATTCGCCCCCCTTCAGGCGTTGCAGGGCGGTTTGGACGGCGCGTCTGAGGTCGGAGGTGTTGACGTTGCCGTAGAGGAAGAAGCCGTTTTCCGTGGACATCCCACCCAGGGATTCGTTATCGGTTCGGGAGGGGGAATTGGTGCCAAAGGGCGATCGATTGGCTTCGCCGAGAATCCAAACGGTGGCGTGTTCGAGGGCGTGGACTTGGCGTACCATCAGCAATTCTTTCAGTCCCGGCAAAAATCCCCATTGGGACAGTAAATCGGCATCTTGGGTAGCTTGAGGCGCGAAGTCAAAGGAAAAGGGAGTCGTAGGTGAGGAGGTAGCGGTCATAGGAATGAATCGGATTTTTCTTTAATTCTAATAGACGCCGAGAATTGCGCGAGTTTCGATCACCGTTTGATCGCTAAGAAAATCGGACGATTCTCGATCTCGGGCGATCGCATCTTCTTCAACTTTTCCTTAACTTTGAATGAAGAGAGATCGGCACTCAGATCGAACTCTCGATCCGCTAGATCGAGTAAGGTTGAAGTTTTTGGAGTGTCGAGGTTCGACTCGAATGTTAAAAACCGAGTGACTCCTGCTATAAAACCTTCAAAAGTTTCTCAACTTTTTTCGGCAGAATTAGGGTAGGACAAACATCTAGCCAGAGGAGCTAGATGCGTCCGGGAATGAAATCAAAATTGTCTCGATCGAACGGTCATTCCTTCTTCAATATCAGCGAAGGCGATCGCATTGGCTTGACCGGAGGTACGACATTTGCCAACTTGGCATTCACGGCGATCGATCTTACCCTCGACGGTGTGACCCAAGTTTCAACCGCCATTCAACTGGGTGCGATGGGACCTTATATGGGTACCGTCCGAGGCATTACTCCCGATTTGTTGAATGCTTCGATGTTTGCTGGCGTAACTATCTAGATGTTTGACGCGATCGTTGCTTAAACTTGTGCAGACTCGCGATCGTATCTTACCATCGGGGCGCACAACTGTGCGCCCTATTTCTGCTGTCAATCTAATTGATATTTTTCTCTCAGCAATTCCACAAAATGACGCAGCGTTACCGAGGCGTTATCGGGTCGCCAAACCGCCGCTAATTCGATCTCGGGAACTCGTGCTAGTCGAAGCGAAAAAATCCGATCTCAACAGTGGCATGGGGCAATGTATGGCAGAAAGGGTTGCAGCACAACGTTTCAATCAAGCCGCATAAAAGCCATTACCCACCCTCTATGGCTGCGTGAGCAGTGGCATTTTAGGGCGATTTCTCAAACTAGAGCAACAACAGATGACGATCAATTTGAAAGATTATTCCCTGGAACCGATCGAGAATCTTTTAGGAATGTTGGTGTGGATGGTTCGATCATGATAGCAAATGCCCAACCTCTTCAAGAAGTCGGGCATTTGTAACAATCAATTACACCTTCACCCCTTCCGGTTTCTGGCTGAAGAACCCCTTGAGAAGGGTTTCTGCCATTTGCGCGGGTAGCAAGCCCAAATCGGCTTTCGACTCGTCGGGTTTGGCGTGATCCACCAGGATATCGGGAACGCCCAACCGCTTCACCGGAACCCGGACGTTGTTATCTGCCAGTGCTTCCAACACCGCAGAACCGAAACCGCCCATAATGCAACCCTCTTCTAAGGTAACGACTTTGCCGATGCGTTGCGCCAAGGGAACGATTAACTCCGTATCCAACGGCTTGACAAACCGAGCGTTGACTACCGTCGCTTGAATGCCGTGTTCGCTGAGAATTTCTGCCACTTGCATCGCCGGATACACCATCGTACCGTAGCCCAGCAACAGTACGTCGTCGCCGTTGCGGAGGATTTCCCCCTTACCGATGGGTAGGGGTTCCCACCCTTCATCGGCGAGGGCAACCCCATAACCGTTCCCCCGAGGATAGCGCATGGCGATCGGTCCGGAAGTATGTTCGATCCCCGTCACCATCATCCGCTGTAACTCAGCTTCGTCTTTCGGCGCCATGATGGTCATATTAGGAATGCAGCGCAAGTAAGCGATATCGTACATCCCTTGGTGCGTCGGACCGTCGGCGCCGACAATCCCCGCCCGGTCCATGCAGAAAAATACGGGCAAATTCTGGATGCAAACATCGTGAACGATTTGGTCGTATCCCCGTTG
>DVED01000132.1 GCA_015295945.1 Oscillatoriales cyanobacterium M59_W2019_021
CCCCTTTAGGGGAGTTTTCCTATTAGCCCGGAGATTTATCTCAGGGCGGGTGCTAAATAAGCATTTCATCATGTTGCTTAATTATCATTAGGTTTTCCTTCCTGCCAAGATGACGTTGAGTCTCCATTCCCTCCAAGGGTTTAAACCCTTGGCTAACAACTTAACTCCTCGCTCAGAGGACTAGGGAAATTTCAGGTTTTTACCCGATGTTTAGTCCTCTTTAGGGGAGTTCCGCTATTAGCCCGGAGATTTATCTCAGGGCGGGTGCGGACTACGCGGGTGCGAACTTCAAACCTACTCCTCTTCATCCTCCACACTCGCCCCAAACTTCAAATTTGCCCAACTTAGCTGTTTCACCTTTTCCACATCTCCTTCCGCTGATGCTGCTTTCAAATCTCGCTTTTCATGCGCGTTTCGAATCGCTTCTTCCTTAGAACGAGAACTGGATTCAAAGCATTTTTCCAGCGCATTGTAAATGCCGGAACGATGGGTTTTGGTTTGATATTGGCGTTCGGTATCTAACAGCTTTGCCATCAGTTCTAGGTGCATGGCATCGCCGTTGCTGAGTTCTTCGAGGATGTCCCACTCGTCGAGTCCGAGTAAGGTATTGTCGGCACCGGGTCGGGGGTCGGTAAAGGTTTCTCCTGTCACTTCTCGATAAATGCGGGGTAAACTATCGTCGAATTCGTGTTTTTCTTCCAACCAAATGCGGCGAATTTCGCTGAGTTCTTCGGGGGTAATCAGAGTAATATCGCGCATTTCTGGCGGTGCGGTTTTGCGGATTTGGGTTTGCGCTTCTAGGACGCGACGCAACCAATGTTCTCGCCAGAATTTGGTGTAGGGTCCGGGAATGGGTTCGACGGAAATTTGACCGTCTACGTTGCGCTCGAATAGTTCGACTCTACCATAAATTCGGCGAAAGTCTCGTTTTTCGCGATCGTTTTCGATGTCGAGTTCGTTGCGGATATCGAGGAGGGGTTGCATCCATTCTTTTTCTTCGTCGTTTTGGATCATTGCCTCCATCGATTTGTCTTTATTGACCATGGTACACACCCAACATCCGAAGCGGGAGTCGCCACAACTGGGGGTTGAGGTGTCGATAACCAGGGGACATTCGTTATCGGCGGTTGCACCTCGATACATGGTGAACAGGTCTTTGTTATTGTTTCCCCACGGGTTTTCCCATTGCATGAGGTACATCCACACTTCATCGGTTCGCCAGTCTTCGATCGGGGTGTAAACTAAAGAGTTTGGGCGACTTGGATTAGTGTTGATTCGATCTCGAATTCGACATTCCCTGTGCTTAGCCATATTAGCTGACCGTTGACTGCTTTCAGCCTTGCGGGTTCCTAATATTAGGGTAACCTCAGCATTTTTTCTAATAACTTCACGAATGAAAGAGTCTGTAGGTTTGATCTTTAATCGTTCGGTACACCAACGAAATCTTCTTCTGGGTGCAGGATATCCTTTCCCAATTAAACAAGACCAAAACGTATCTTTAACTGAAGGATGGGTTAAATGAGCTTGTATGGGCATTTCCTGTTCTTGAGCCGACAATTTCATCCTTTCTAAAGATTTGCGTACCCAAGCTGAAACAATAGGATTTTCAACCAAAGTATCATTGGTTACCACATAAATAACTTTATTTCGCTTTTCTTTTGGCAAGGCTGAAATGGCGTACCAAATTAATTGTAAGACTGCGGTGCTATCCTTGCCTCCACTCCAGCCGATCGCAAACGGAATATTATCTTCACAGTATAGCTCTTGGATTTCTTGAGTTAGTTTTTCTAAGTCTAATACAAATTCTTCAATAGTTCGCGCGGGAAATAGTAATGTCTGAAGTTCTACCATAATAAGAGATAACTGATGACTGCTTTTTTATTCTGCTCTAAATAGATTATCTCGATGCCACCGAATTGCTTCCAGTCTGGGAAAGTATTTGCTTGAGTTGGGCAACAAAATAGTTTGACCGTGAAACTCTCTCATGGGAGTAGCATGAGGAGATTCTTCTTGAAGAGACGCTGAAATGATAATTTTATAGTCATCATCTAAGCAAAATAAGCCTCGATCGAATGCCCAATGGTGATTTTTGCATAGCGATAAACCATTATCTATTTTACTATCGTAGAATTTAGCAAAGGGTTTGATGTGGGCTCCATCTACGATATGCTGAATTAGAGAATGAGTTACTTTTAATCGACAAAAAGCACATCGATATTCATAAAGATGAACTACAGTTTTACGAAAAAAAGCATTTCTAATTGCAGATTTTCTTAGATAAAACTTTGGTTCTTCATCTAAATTTTTATCGTTTTCAAGTTCTTCTGTTTCCTCTGCAATATCTTGAAAACTTTGATTGAGTCTCAAAATATCGTCAATTTCACCTTCCTTTGATGAAAACCAAGTTGTAACTAACGTATCAATTAGTTCTTGCCTTTGATATCGATCTTGTAGGATAGAAAAAAGTTCTTCATCTAGATAAGCATAATCGACATCATTTCGCAATGTATTTATTGTTTGTGGGCGTCCCCCTTCATAGCGATCGCTAAATTGAAGATACCAGAATTTAGGCTTTCGGTTCTTTAAGTGAAAAAACGGAAGGGCAAAATCGCTATTTTTAAAGGGTGTTCTAGCTAGTAAAGACCAATATTTTTTAAATACGTCGATCGCTTCATCTGAAATTGTAATGCAATTTTCTTCGATCGCCCCTTGGGCAATTAGATCGATAACAGAAAGTAACAAGATTGGCTGATTTAAAGCTTCTCCACCTTGTTTTTTGCTTTTATAAACTTTAATTTGAGAAATACAATCGCAATAGTATGCTGTATTACGATAAGTTTCAGAGAGATTGTTACTCATTTTTCACTTTTGGCTGGAATGCGAGGCAGGGATAAGCGTAAGTCCCCCACCTCGCATCACATACTTGTAGGCTGGCTACAAGTATTGTACAGCCGAAAGTTTTTAAAAACACCGATCTTAATTTGACGATCGCTTGCAGTTGTTAGTCGGTCTCATCGGTTTTTGACGAGTTCATACAAAAATACCGCGTCAAAATGCTCATCACCTCCCCAGGCGTCGGTGCGGGAAGTAAGGGGCTCCATTCGCTGACTTCGGCGAAGCGGAGGCGGTGCAGCGTGTGGATGACTCGCAGGACTCCTTCTTTGGAACCGATTGCCATTAGTCTGACAGGTTCTCGGCTGGAAAAAGAATCGGTGGTGTTTTGGATGTGTGTAGACAGTTCGGCTGTTTGGCTGTCTGCTTCTAGAAAACTTTGGATCGTCATGATTGGATAGCGACCTAATGGACTCCACTACTATAATCCTAATGGACTCCACTTTACAAGCAAAAAGTCATCCTTTTGGACTAGACTTTACGAACTTACGCTCCTCTGACACGATTAGGAGCATGGGAAAAGCAGGTAAAGTTCTAAAAACTGTATTGGAGGCGTACAGCATCAGCCAAGGCAAGTTGGCTGTGGAGTTGGGGGTTGGTCGATCGAATGTTTACCGATGGTGTAACGAGATTCGAGATCCCAACTCCGAAACGCTGATTCGCATTGTGAAAGGGTTAGAGAGCATCAACCCAGAAGCCGCCGCACGCTTCAAAACTTTGTATCTTGAGGAGTTAGGAGGAGGGGAATCTTCAGAGGAATGAATGGGAAGAGCCGGAACAGCCCTCAAACAGGCGTTAGAAGCCTGCGGGATTAGCCAGAATAAGTTAGCCGTCGCCTTGGGAACCGACCGTTTCAAGGTATTTCGCTGGTTTCACGGTCAAATTGACCCCCAGGCGGAGACGGTGGCGGAGATTGTCAAAGCATTGAACGACATCAACCCCAGTGCTGCCGAGATGTTCGTCCAGCTATATTTGGGGGATTTGGTCGATCGATCGGAGTAGAGGGAAGAGCGGGGGGAGCAGGGTCGGCAGGGGAAGCAGGGGAAGAAACTACCAGGAAATCGATCGCCCGAATCTAAAAGGTTTTTAAAAACTGGTACGGGATCGATCGCCCGATCGGTATAGTGTGAAAGAACCCCACCCAGAGATAAATCTCCGGGCTAATAGCGAAACTCCCCTGAAGGGGACTAAATTTCCATAACGATCGGGTTCCGAGTTGTCTTCAGACAACTTGGGCTATGAGCCAGGGGTTTAAACCCTTGGCGGACTGGGGAACCCACTCGATCGACCCTGGCAAACGAACATCAAAACCAACATCACCGATTGCCCCATGAATCCCCCGAAACTCGCAGATCGTTCCCTCTCCCCATCCACCCCCCAAACCGATCGCGAAGCGACTCCACAGGAGTATCGTCTGTTGGTGCAGAAAACCCAAATGGGAACCACCGAAGCCTATCTGGGTGCGGTGACGTTGGAATGGTTGGCGCGTCGGGTGGGATTCGCGTCGCAATTGCCCCTATTTCAACCCCACCTCGATCGCCATACCCAGAACGTCGAACGGGGAACCCACACCGCCGATACCATCGTCCAGCGCCCCCTGGATTGGTCGCGGCAAGCCCCCCTCGCTCAATACCTCGCCACCCGTCCCACCCACAAATTCCCGCCGCTTTTGGTAGTTCTCTCGCCGGAATGGGTGGACGATTCCCTCGCCGACGAGTGGCATTTGATGGGCAACGCCCAGCAATCGGCTGCGGATTTCCAACCCCTAGACGGGCAAAATTCGGCGGGATGGCTGGCTCTTCCGCCAGAGGTCTCCGTATACGCCCTCGACGGACAACACCGCTTGATGGGCGTGCGAGGGCTGCTAGAGTTAATCCAAACCGGGCAGCTCCAGCCCTATAACAAACATAAGAAACCTACGGGAAAACCGATTACTCTGGAGGATTTGGCGACAAACTTTTCGATCGACCGTCAAACCCTGCAAAACCTCTCCCAAGAAACCATCGGCATCGAATTCATCCCGGCAGTGGTGCGGGGGGAAACGCGGGAGGAGGCGCGGCGGCGAGTGCGATCGATCTTCGTTCACGTCAATTTGATGGCAGTGTCGTTGACGAAGGGACAATTAGCACTATTAGATGAGGACGACGGATTCTCGATCGTTGCCCGCAATGCCGCTGTTTCCCATCCCCTGCTGGCAGAAAAAGCCGGACGCCATCCCCGCGTCAACTGGGACAGCGCTACCGTCGCCGCCAAATCCACCGTCCTGACGACGCTACAAGCGCTCAAAGACATGGCGACGAGATATCTCGAACCCAAATTCCCCCACTGGAAACCCGACAAACACGCGGGTTTGCTGCCGTTGCGTCCCGAAGAAGAGCAGTTAGAAGCGGGAATGGCGGCATTCGGGGAATGTTTGGACGGGTTAGCTCGCTTGCCGAGTTACCGGAAATTGGAGGAAGGCATGGAAACCCCCCAACTGCGCCGTTTCAGTTTCGAGACTCCCCCAGGCGAGGGCAATTTACTCTTCCGTCCGGTGGGACAAATTGCTGTGGCGCAAGCGTTGGGATGGTTGGTGCATCGGTTGGAGTTTCCTTTCGATGAGGTGTTCGCTAAATTGCAGCGCTACGATACCGAGGGCGGCTTTAGCGAACTCGACAACCCGCGATCGCTCTGGTATGGGGTATTGTACGATCCCAACAAGCGGCGAATTCGGGTTGCCGGACGGGATTTAGCGGCGAAATTGTTAGTGTATTTGTTAGGGGGAATTGGCGATCGCCTCGATCGGGCCAACCTGCGAAAAGCTCTGGTTCAATCTCGCACGTTTGAGAACAAAGCGATTAGTTTTGGAGGACGGTTGGTTTCGCCCAAAGAGGTGGGATTGCCGGAAGCCTTGACCGAAGTCGGCTAATCCCATTTCGATTAGACATCTAAGTAGACTCTTCCGAACTAGCCGTTTTTTCAATCTCGAAAATTTTCAGAGGTTCGTGACAGTAAAGGTCAATTTTGCAAGTTACGGACAGAATTTTCTCCATGTCCGGTTCTTGCTCTAAGTTTTTGAACACTTCGTAAGCCGTACGCGCTGTTTCTCCACCCGAGCCGATCGCCTCAAACTGCTCGACTTCTCGAATTAACCAATTTTGAAAGAGAAAGGCTTTGTGATCGTGGACGAGGATGTAGTTGCACTGGATACCGTTGACTTCATCTTTGGTGTGGTGGCGAAAGTAAGTATAAAAATCTAGCATCAAATCGTTGAAATCTTTTTCCGTGAATCCTTGCCGCAATTTCTTTTCTTCCAAAAATCGGCGAAAAAATTGGATTTCAAAGCAAGTCCCCACTCCCCCAATATACGTTCCGTTGATATCAAAAATTTTGCCGTAGTAACTCTCGAGCATCTTATAGTGACCGTAGGTGGTTTGGGTGTCTCCACCCAGGATGATTTTTTGGTCGGTAACGTAAACAGCAATAACTGACATGAGTTGCAAAAAATAAATGGGTCGTGTCGCTTTAAAATCGGCTGAGTTCCAAAACTTGGAATCGGGCGATCGAGGCAAGACAATCGCAAGATATAGCCAGTCTATTTGATTCGCGAACTCATGTAGGGGCAAAGCGAAGCGGAGGGAATTCCCCCGTGGTGGCTTCGGCTGCTGGGGTCGGCACGGGGACACGTCCCCTACAGATATTCATATTTTGTTTAGACTCGCTATCTGTCTGCGTCTCATCGAAAAAATATATTTTTAAAATAGCACAAATTTACCGAATAAATAAAACTCTATGACATAAAAATTCGTGCTATTTTTACTTTTTTTACAAAGAATAAAAACTGCCGATCGAACCTTGATGTCCGCAGATCGATCGGTTAGAAAATGGACTAAAAATCCCACATCACTGGATTGTCATCGAGCGGCTCGTTTACCGGACGAGAAATCGCGTCGATCTCAGCAAGATCCTCGGCAGAAAGTCGCACGTTAGCGGCTTGGGAATTAGCGATCACCTGTTCGGCATTGCGAGCACCGACGATCGCGTGGGTTTGTGGTTGGGCAATCAGCCAAGCTAAGGATAATTGGGCTAAACTACACCCTGTGCGATCGGCGATCGGACGCAATTTATCTAAAGCTTCTTGAACGCGCTGGTAATTCTCTTTTTGGTAAAACAGTTTATTTTTCGATCGATTGTCTTCTGCCGCAAACTGATGGTCGATGCCAAATTTTCCGGTGAGCAATCCCTGCGCCAGTGACGAGTACGCCAAAATCGAAATATTATGCTCCATGCAGTAGGGCTGTAGTTCTTTTTCTGCCTTTCGCCAAAGCAAAGAATAAGGCGGTTGCACGCTGTCAATTCGACCGTATTGCGAAGCTTCTTCCAATTGCGATCGCGAAAAATTCGACACGCCGATCGCCCGAATTTTGCCCTCATCTTTCAACCGATTCAGCGCTCTCATCGTTTCCTCGATCGGGACGATTTCCGTATCCCAAGTCCCCGAGGGCCAATGAATTTGGTATAAGTCGATATAGTCGGTTTTCAGATTTTGCAACGAGCGATCGCACGCTTCGAGAACGAGATCGTATTTGAGGTGATTGGCAAAGACCTTCGACGCATAAACCACCCGATCTCTGACATCTGAAACCGCTTCAGCCACGATCCGTTCCGAATGCCCATCACCATAAACTTCTGCGGTATCGATCGTTGTAATTCCCGACTCGTAAGCCGCCCGAATCGCCTTTACGCTGTCCTCGTCTTCGATGCCCACCCACCAGCGCTTGCCCGCTTGCCAAGTTCCCATAATAATAGGAGTAATTTGCACGTCCGATTGACCTAAAAGGCGCGTTTCCATGTCTTTCTCCCGATCGATACCGATCTACTTTAGCGTAGCGAAGAACGTCTCACCACCCGATCAAAATTTGTTACACTTGCGGCTTCAACGCTTACCATGTCAAACCCTATCCCGATCGATCGCACCCTTTCCCACGCCCTCAAAGAATGGGCGGTAGCTGTTGCAGCCCTAACGGCAGGAAAAACCATTTTACTCCTTCGCAAAGGGGGCATTCGCGAACGCCAGGGACGGTTTGAAGTCGAATTTGATCGCGTCCTCCTCTATCCCACCTACGAACACCCAAAACCTCACCTACTCCAACCCGAATACGCCCCCCAAGTCACCCCAGTGGAGTCGGGTTGGCATCCTCAAACCGTCCTCCTCCAGGCTTGGGCGCGCATCACTCACGTCTGGCAA
>DVED01000162.1 GCA_015295945.1 Oscillatoriales cyanobacterium M59_W2019_021
CCGCCCATGGCCGATCCGGCAGATATGAGCATTCCCCATTGCGTTGCCGATTGCGAAGCGGCGATCGCCCGATTGCGAGATGCCCACGCGCAATGGTTGCGCTGTCAAGTCTAAGAATGTTACATGAGGTCGTGAAGGTAGCTACAACATCTGCGAGCTTACAAGAAAAAATTCATTAGATTGTTTGTACTTCGCTGGCAAAAATCCCTAAAATTTTGCTAACATCCTTCAAATAATACTCCGTCGCTTCTACTCTGAGTTGATTTTCTGATAATTGCAAAAATCTCCAAATATTTCCCGAAGTCACCACTTCTAAAATAACGGGAATTCGATTTCCTTCCCGTTCGTTAAAAACTCGTTCATTCCTCATAAGCGATCGTCACGGCATACCGATCAACCGGAAGATACTGACGTGCCACCCGTTGCAAATCCTCCGCCGTCAACTGTTGAATCTGCGCGGGATAGCCGATACCCAAATCCGCCCGATCGGTCAGGATTTGATAATATCCATATAACCCGGCAAGTTGAGCCGGGGTTTCCGTAGAGAAGGCAAAATCATTGCAGAGTTGGCACTTCGCTCGATCGAGTTCCACCGGAGAAACGAGGTCGGCTTGCAATTGGCGCAGGCGATCGCCGATAATTTGCTCGGTCACTTGTAAAAACTCCGGCATCAGTGCCGCGCCGATGGTAAACAAGCTGGAATCGCGCTGCAAGGAAAATTGGGAACCGATCCACTGGACGAATTGCCGCTCTTCCCGCAATTCTCGCACGAGTCGCGCCGATCGCCCCCCCGCCAGCACCACCGACAGCAAATCTAAAGCATAAGCGTCCTCCAGGCGATCGATCCCCGGACCGAGCCATCCCAGGTTCAACCGAGCTAATTCCAACCTCGGCAACCGGATTTCCCGCCGCCGAATGCCCAACAGTGGCGGTTCCGGATCTGCCGTCATTCGCGGGCATTCCAGGGGATCGGCAAAGTCGCCAAAACACCGATCGATCGATTCCAAAACCGGGGATCTCTCGATTCCCCCCACCACCACCACCGTCATATTTTCCGGTCGATAGTGCGCCCGATGAAAACAGCGCATTTCCTGGGGCGATCGATCCATTAAAATCTCTTCAGTTCCTAAAATCGGTCGGCGGTAGGGATGGCACTGATAGAGGGTTTCTAGGAGCGCTTCAAAGGCTCGGTTGTCGGGACTGTCTTGAGAGTAGAGAATTTCTTCGAGAACCACCGATCGCTCCCGCAAAAATTCGTCGTCGGGGATCGAGGCGTGCAACAATAATTCGGCAAGGTGGGGCAGGGTTCGATCGAAATGCTCCACAGCAGTGGCAATGAAAAAATGGGCGTAGTCGTGACTGGTGGCGGCGTTGGTCATCCCCCCTCGATTTTCGATCGCTACGTCGAACGCTCCCGGCGGCAAGCGTTCCGTGCCTTTAAAAATCATGTGTTCCAAGAAGTGCGCCATGCCGTTCCACTCATCGGGTTCGGCACTCGAACCCGCCTTCACCCAGACATCGGCAACCACCACCGGAGTTGTGGGAACGTACTGGTGGATTAGGGTCAGTCCGTCTTCTCGCTGCCATACTTCGGCTGGAAATTTCATGCGGGCTGACAGTTTGGATAAACAATGGATTAATTTCAAATTCTCGATCGGCTCGCTTTGACTCTAGAGGAACGGGCAATCCCGCAAAATGTCGGTACGATGCAGATACAAGATCGAAAGACCCGGCGATCGGCTGAAGGCGATTGCCATTTCGATCAAATCTCAATACTTTGAAGGTGCGGGATCGTTTCGATGCAGCGTACTGGGTCAAACAGCTATCGGGCTGCGGGTATGGGTGACTATTATCGCATACTCATTACAACGGGGGAATTGTCCCGATCGCATTATCCGGAAAATTTTGTTAAGAATTCTAAAAAGTTTGTTCTGCGATCGATTCCTATGTTAGACTCACCGATGAGTTGCACATCTCTCATTTATTATTTCTACGAGGGTCGATCGATGCTTTGCAAATTAACTCCTCGATAGAGTTCCTCGATCGCCACTTCTAACTCAACACTTTGGAATGTAACACGATCGCCCGATCGATAAATTTCCGTTTCCCATCGTTCTGTCTCTGAATCTCTAACCCGACGCCGACATTCGACCTGCACGATCTCTTGGGAAATGAAAATATATTCTTCTAGAGATTCGATTTGTCGATAATCTTCAAACTTGGAACTGCGATCGAACGCTTCTGTTGAAGGGGATAACACTTCCGCAATGAATTTGGGATATCGTTTCACGGATCGATCTTCTCGATCGCGCGCATCGCACGTGACAAAGACATCGGGATAGTAGAAAAAGGCATCTCGATAATTAACTTTAACATTACCCGATCGGACTGCACAGCCTCCGCCTCTAAAGTGTTGTCGTAAGAGTTCGATTAAATTGAGCGAGAGTTCGTCGTGGTCATCGCTTCCCCCTGCCATTGCATAGACTAAACCGCAGCGGTATTCGTGCCGAACGACGTTTTCGCGTTCGAGTGCGAGGTATTCTTGAGGACTAAATCCAGCAGGAATCGCAACCATAAATGGGCACAATTCCTGGGCAAAATCGATATTTCAATTTTACCCAGGAATTGGGGCGGGTACGGGGACGCCGCCCTGATGGAACTCTAACCTTCTAAGAGGCTGCGGAGCATCCACGCGGTTTTTTCGTGAATCTGCATCCGTTGGGTGAGCAAGTCGGCGGTGGGTTCGTCGTGCGCTTCGTCGGCGGCGGGAAAGATCGATCGCGCTGTTTTAACGACCGCTTCTTGCCCTTCCACCAACTGCTGAATCATCTCCGTTGCGGAAGGAACCTCTGTAGCTTCTGGGATAGACGTGAGCTTGGCATAAGCGCTGTAACTGCCCGGTGCGGTGAATCCTAGCGCCCGAATCCGTTCGGCGATCGCATCGACAGCCAGCGCCAGTTCGTTATACTGTTGCTCGAACATCAGATGCAACGTCTGGAACATCGGTCCGGTTACGTTCCAGTGGAAGTTGTGGGTTTTCAGATACAGCGTATACGTATCCGCCAACAGCCGAGACAGCCCTTCCGCAATCTGGGCGCGTGCTTTCTCGTCGATGCCGATATCCACTTTCATTGATTTTGCTTGCATGATAACTTTCCTCTTGGTTGTTTGTGATTTGGGGTTTGGAGTTCGGGGTTGGGTGTTGGGGCAGGTTTAGCCATGATTCGACTCTCCGCTGACAAATTTAGCTCAAAACCCGCTACTACAATATGCCAATTACCCATTACCCCTCACGCCATGTGCATTCGGAGAACGGAACGGGGGGCGCGACGGATTTTGCAGCGAATGGTGGGCAGTCCGAGGCGCTGGCAGGCTTCGTAACGGTGGCAGCCGGAAAAGCCGTAATATTCGCCCTCCACTTCTAAAACGTCGATCGGCTCTTGCTGTCCGATTTGGCGAATGGATTCCATGAGGGCGGCGACTTTTGCCGGATCGTTGCTGCGGGGCAAGGGTCGGCGAATGCGATCGATCGGGAGATCTTCAATTCTCATAACCGCGTTGAAAGGCTTAACTTCCTTCAGTATACTCATAACGAGTATGAGTTGCCAGGTTTGGCAGAAATGGCGTCAAGATGATGCCTGCAATATTTTTGGATTTCCAACTGTTAGTCGTCTTCAGACGAGTTGAGCTATGAGCTTTGGGTTTGAACCCAAGGCGGGTGGGGAGTTCGGCACCAGTTGGATGCGTAGCGGGGCTTATAGCTGTATTCAGTCAGGTTAGGACATTTTTTTGAAGCAGTGGGAGCAGGGGGAGCTGTCTTGAGCTAGGGGAGAAAGACCCTGGTAAGAGATTGAGAGTGTCCTAAGAAAAATGAATACGGCTATAACATATCGTTCGATCGAGCTTCGATCGAACGGCATAGATTTTGTCATACCCGATCGCCGATCGCTGTTCTAAAATGCAAAGGGATCGGACGGAGAAATCGTATGAAACAGCGTCGATGGTTGTCGGGGATTCTCCTCGTGGGATGTTGTGGGTGGGGAGGGGCAATACTCCCAGAGGGAGTCGCTTCCGCGAACGAAGCTGCCGCTGTGCAGAACCCCGATATTCAGTTACAAGTCGGTATCGTCCAGCGTTTTGGCGACAATCCCAAGGAAAAACTCATTCTCAAAGCACCGCCGGGGAACGCGCTGGCAGTGCGCTACGAAGCCGGAGACGGCACGCTGAAAACCTCGAACGTACCGGGACTCCAACTGGAAATTACCCCCAGTTCTCTCCCCGAACCGAAACTGGACGAACGGCTGGTGTTGAGTACCCACCGCAGTTTCGAGGATGCAGAAGCCAAAGCGAGGCAGTGGAAGGAGCAAGGAATCGAAGTGGAAATCGCGCAACCCGATCGCTGGGAAGTGTGGGCAAAACGGGACGTCTACGCCACGCCATTACTGCGCCGTCGGTTGCTACAAAGTCTGGAAGCGGCAGGACAAACCGGGGTCAACTTGCAAAGCCAGGTGAAACAACAGGTTCCCCAAGCCAGTTGGGTGATTAACGGCTACCGATACAATCGCGATCGCCTCGAAGTTGTTTCTAATGCAGGGGTCATTCAAGTCTCCGAAGGTGAAAATGCGCGGACAACCAATTACGGCGGGAACCTGCGGTTGCAACCCAACGCTTACGGCGACTATACCCTGGTTAACGACGTACCCCTAGAAGTGTACTTGCGCGGCGTAGTTCCTCA
The DNA here is from genome assembly GCA_015295945.1 of Oscillatoriales cyanobacterium M59_W2019_021. Lineage (GTDB taxonomy): Bacteria > Cyanobacteriota > Cyanobacteriia > Cyanobacteriales > Geitlerinemataceae > DVED01. The sequence continues at coordinate 4,736 of DVED01000162.1, forward strand.
CGAAATCGGCGGCGGAGCTCCCTACGAAGCGGTTAAAGCGCAAGCGATTTTGGCGCGAACCTATGCGTTGCGGAACTTGCGCCGCTTTGCTGCCGACAATTACCAACTCTGTGCCGATGTCAACTGCCAAGTTTACAAGGGACTCAGCGGCACGACCGAAAACACCGATCGAGCGATCGCCGAGACCGCCGGACAAGTTCTCGTCTACCAAAACGAATTGGTGGATGCTTTGTATTCGTCTACCACAGGCGGGGTGACTGCAACTTATAGGGATATTTGGGCAGGGGTCGATCGCCCGTATTTAACCGCCACGATCGATTCCGCGCAACAAATCTGGGATTTGCCCAACAACAGCCTTGCTGAAGAGCAAAATATCCGTCGCTTTCTCAACCTCAAAAAGGGATTTAACGAAGACGGCGGCGAGTATTTTCGTTGGAAATATAACGAAAGTTTAGCAGATATGACGGCATTCCTCAAGCAGTATTTTCGCCGTAAAAATCGACCGATTTACTTTAATAAGATAACCGAACTCAAGGTCTCCGAGCGATCGCCTTCCGGTCGGGTGCAGAAATTAGAAGTGACTACCGACGGCGGCACGATCGTCATTCCCAAAGATGAAATCCTCACCGGATTTTACGCCCCCATTAGCACCTTGTTTTATCTCGAACCGATTAAAGAAGCCGACAACAAAACACTGTGGGGATATTCTTTTATTGGCGGCGGATTCGGACACGGTGTGGGTTTGAGTCAAACCGGTGCAGCCAAACTAGCTGAATTGGGATGGACGAGCGATCGCATTCTTCAGTTTTACTTTCCCGGCACGGAATTGAGAAATATCGATGGATCGATCGTGTTTTGGCAAGAACCCACGTCGTGAAGGAGATCCTCCTATAAAAATCGTTCAAACTCAAAGACTGAGTTTGAACGATTTTGGGTCTGGATTATTATCCACAGAATTCAGGAGTTTGAATATTCTCTTTTACTCAGAACTCCTGCCACTCCTGAATTCTTCCAAAAGAAGCAAAGTTAGCCTAAACCCACTTCTGCGGCTAAACGATTGAACATCGATTGTTGCCGGTGCAGCACTTTGCGAGTGCTATTCATCGTCAGACGACGAGCTTTTTCTTCAACCGATGGGGTGACAGTCGGTGTAGAAGCACCCTCAACGGCAGCATCGGTATTGCGATAGGCAACTCCACGGTATTTCAGATCGAGGGTGGGTTGCAACACGAGTGCTTTTTTGGGGTTGCGGAACCGAACGTCTACGCCGTTGTATTGAGCGATCGGCTCGGCTTGTTCGGTAGCAGCCACTTCAGGGGGAGTGTAGTCGTAGCAGACTCCGCGATAGCAAAGTTTCATGGATTTCGCCTCCAACTTCAAAGACAGATAGTTTTTTTGAGGCGCGTTCCTTCGGGATGGCTCCCTACTTCCGTCTCTCCCAAACCCTCAAACAGAGATCCGTTTCTTGGGGAAAGAGATGAACGATTTACTTTCTGTATCTATTTTTACAGTTTTTAGATTTATCTGTCAAGGGATGTCCATAAAATTTTCCGATCGAGGTCGATCGAACGGTGCGTTCGCGTAGCGACTCCCAGAGGGATGTATCGCTCGCTTCTCCGCAGAACCCCCTCGGAGACGATTCGTTCTGACTCGCTCATTCTTAACGTCTTGTTAATAGAGGCGTGATAAGTCTATGACAGCCAACCGTAAATGTGGGTCAAAATGCCCGATTGACAGGCAGTACGAGTCAATCTCATACCCCAACATTCAATACTTATTCCTTTGCCTGAGACTCGAAAGGCTCTTGCAGTAGCTCAGTGCTACCCGCAACCGGGACTCAAGGCAAGCTCGATCTTCCCAGAACGTTGAAACAATGAGCGGCGAACAAGATAACGAACGAGACAAAAATCGAGAGAAAGAAGATTTTCTCTATCCCATCGGTCAGTATGGGGGGCATTTTACCCCACAGGAGTTGGCATTTAATGCCAATCTTCAGGAGTTCGCCCAACGAGTCAGCTACATTTGCGGGCTAGAATCGAATGGTAAACTCTCCCCTGACACTGCCTACGAGGAAATTAGAGCGTTGGTAGAAGAGTTAAAGCAATCGAAACAAGGGTTACTAGACGACTCCGATCGATCTGACACCTAGGACAACGCAGATCCATGA
>DVED01000097.1 GCA_015295945.1 Oscillatoriales cyanobacterium M59_W2019_021
AGAGATAGAGTTAGTAGTTTTATCCAATTTCTCTCGACAACATTCTAGTTCAATCTCTAAATTGTTATCCGAATTATGACGACAACAAAAATATATAATTTTTCGGATTAGCTAACCATCTTGTTCCAGCAGTCATTGAGTCAAAACCCAAAGTGTAAAGAGTCTCCTGTAAAAACTTTTCCTTCGAGAGCGCCATCTCTCACCATCTCTTGAACTTGGTGAACTTCTCAGCCTTTTTTACTTTCAAAAACACCTAATCTTACGACTTCGCTGGTTGTCTGACTAAACCTTGGAAATCCTCGGTTTGAACCTCAATGCCGATTTGGTAGTGCTGAGTGCTGGCGATACCGGACGGGGCAAGATTACTGGGGATGGCGTCGTCGGATTGTCCCGTTCTCTCCTCACCGCCGGGGTTTCCAGCCTGGTGGTGTCCCTGTGGCAAGTTCCCGACGATGCCACGGCACTGTTGATGAGCCAGTTTTATAACAATTTGCAACAAGGACTTGACAAAGCCACTGCCCTGCGGAACGCGATGCTCACCACCCGCACCAACCATCCCCAACCGTCAAACTGGGCGGCATTTACCCTCATCGGCGACATCACTCCGATCGAGCGGTGATCGGCGACCCGTGACCTATTCCCGATTACCAACTCCAAACTCCAATAACCGATGACAAACGTAACAAAACTTTGCGCCTTCTCATCTGCGCCCCCATAATCTCGTATGATGACTGCGGTAGAGAGATTAGGACTCCCCTATTTCCCCACTCGATCGGGCGGATTGGATACATTTCTTAACCATATCGTCCCGTCTCCCAGACAAAGTTTGAATCCCAAAAATAATAGGATGGGTAATGGGCTAGAGCTTTCTAGAGCGTCCCCATCCCCCTTCTTTTTGAATAACCTGTCGTTTTTCTCAAAAATCAGCACATGAGTGTTAAGGCCAGTGGTGGAACCACCGTGGTTCGCCAACAAATCTATAGAACCGTTCCCGTTTCTGCCATTTCGCAAGCCGAACAGCAAGACCGCTTCCTCGGCAAGACGGAACTGAGCGAACTACAAGCATTTTTTAAATCCGGAACTAAACGAATTGATATTGCCCAAGTCCTGACCCAGAACTCCGAACTCATCGTCTCGCGAGCGGCGAACCGGATTTTCACGGGGGGTTCCCCCATGTCCTTCCTGGAAAAACCCGCCGCCCCCGCGCCTGCCAAAACCATGGCGGGCGAAGAGATGACGGCGAGTCGAGGCATGACGCTGGGAACCACCACCTTTGTGGAAAGTGGAGGTGGCGGGGTTTTTGGCAGTATCCGACAGTTATTCCTAACGCCGGGTAGCGGTCCGATTCCCGCCGGATTCCGACCGATCAACATCGCTCGCTACGGTCCGGCGAACATGGCGAAGTCCCTGCGGGATTTGAGTTGGTTCTTGCGCTATATCACCTACGCGATCGTGGCAGGAGACCCCAATATCGTCGCCGTCAACACGCGGGGATTGCGGGAAATCATCGAAAACGCCTGTTCGGCAGCGGCAGCAACCGTGGCGCTGATGGAAATGAAACAAGCCGCCCTGGGGTACGTCCGAGGCGATGAAGAAGCCGCAACCCTCGTCGGTCAGTATTTCGACGTGGCGATCGCCGAATTCAAAGCGCCCACCCCGTCGAACAAACTGCGCCAGCGTCCCTCCCCCGACCAGCAAGGTTTGGAATTGCCGCAAATTTACGCGGCTGCCTCCGAGCAACGGGTGAAATACGCCATGAAACCCGGTTTGTCGGCATCGGAGAAAAACGAAGTCGTCAAGGCGGCGTATCGGCAAGTGTTCGAGCGCGACATCACCCGCGCTTACGGCTTGAGCGTCTCCTACCTGGATTCCCAAGTCAAGAACGGCGAAATCTCCATGAAAGAGTTCATTCGCCGCTTGTGCCAAACCCCCTTGTACCGCCAGCAGTTCGTCGAACCGTTTATCAATAGCCGCGCTTTAGAACTGGCATTCCGCCACATCTTAGGTCGCGCGCCTTCCTCTCGGGAAGAAGTGCAAAGCTACTTCTCCATTGTCTCCAGCAGCGGTTGGAATGCCCTGGTAGATGCGCTGGTCAATTCCAACGAATATGCCGACTACTTCGGGGAAGAAACCGTGCCTTACCTGCGCGGATTGGGACAAGAAGCCCAAGAATGCCGCAACTGGGGGTCTCAGTTCGAGCTGTTTAACTTCAGCGCCCCCTTCCGCAAAGTTCCCCAGTTCATCACCCTCTACGGCAGCTATATCAATCCCCTGCCCGATCGCCATCCCTACGGCGTCGGCAACGATCCCCTGGAAATCCAGTTCGGGGCAATCTTCCCCGGAACCCGCAATCCCAAACTCGCTCCCGCGCCGTTCGGCAAGGATACCCGCCGAATTCTCATCCGTCGGGGTGCGGGCATCGACAACCAACTGAGCAATCCCGGCGCGCGCGGTGCCGCTCCCGGTTCTCTCGGTCCGAAGGTCTTCAAGCTGGAGCAAATTCCCAAATATACCAGCAAAAGTTTGAAAGGCAGCAGCATCCAATATTCGGAAAGCTCTACCCAGTCCGTGATTCGGGCGGCATACCGCCAGGTCTTCGGTCGGGAAGTTTACGAAGGACAGCGATCAACCGTTGCCGAAATCAAACTGGAAAACGGCGAAATCTCAATGAAAGAGTTCGTCCGGACTTTGGCGAAATCGGATACTTTCCGCAAACTGTACTGGGATTCCCTGTTCGTGTGTAAGGCAGTGGAGTACATCCATCGGCGGTTGTTGGGTCGTCCCACCTACGGGCGATCGGAAATGAATGCCTACTACGATATTTGCGCCAAGAAAGGCTTCTATGCCCTGATCGACGCCATCATCGACACCCAGGAATACGACGAAGCCTTTGGCGAAGATACCGTTCCCTACGAGCGCTACCTGACCCCCGCCGGTCAAGCCATGCGCTACATGAAGCCCAGCACCATGACCGCGACGGGAGCCTTGACCCTCGCGGAAGAACCGACGCCTCGGTTCGTGGAATTGGGAACGCCGGGAACGGAACGCAGTGCTCCCGATATCGCCTACCGTCAGGCTCAAGGGGTCAGCAAGCGTCGCGAACAGTCCAAGGTGTTCAAGCTCACCAGCACGGTAGACAAAGCCGATCTCAAGACGATCATCAATGCTGCCTACCGTCAAATCTTCGAGCGGGATATCGCCCCGTACGTCACCAAGACGGAATTTACCGAGTTGGAAAGCAAACTCGGCAACGGCGAGATCAATATGAAGGAATTTATCGAAGGATTGGGTTGCTCCGAACTCTACATCCGCGAGTTCTACACCCCCTATCCCAACACCAAGGTGATCGAACTGGGAACCAAGCACTTCCTGGGTCGCGCGCCTCGGGATCAAGCCGAAATTCGCAAGTACAATCAAATTCTGGCAACCTCCGGCATTCGCGGATTTGTCAGTGCCATCGTCAACTGTCCCGAGTACATCGAGGTGTTCGGCGAAGATACGGTTCCCTACCGTCGCTTCCCCACCTTACCGGCTGCCAACTTCCCCAATACGGAGCGGCTGTACAACCAGTTGACCAAACAAAACGACGAGGTGGTCGTTCCCAGTTTCGAGCCGGTCGCGCCTTTTGGCGGCTAAGGCTAGGCGCTAACTGAGAAAAATCGATCGCCCCAGGGCAACCGAGAATGGGAGGCAAGTCTGCAAAGGCTTGCCTCTGCGCGATCGCCCCCTGTCGAGAACCCATCGGAACTCGCTATCATAGGCATAACAAACAGGTCGGCTTTCGACTCTGGATGCGATGTTTCGTAAACGTTTCCAAACAATACCCGTGCCAAAACGCAATCTTTTCTGGCTCCTATTGGTCGCTTTGGGTTTGTCGGGGATGGCAAAACCCGCTTTCGGGCAAGCGTTTTTGCCCCACACGCCCAGCCTCGATCCCGCACGCCTCGATGAAATCGGCGAGTTGCTGATTGAGGAAGCCAGCCAATGGGCGCGATTTCAACAATTCGATCAAGCGCTCCCTCGCGCCCGATTGGCGACGCAACTCCAGCCTGCCAATGCCGACGCCTGGGCGATTTTGGGCAGTTTGTACCTGCAAGCCGACCAAGTGGATGCGAGTTTGACGGCGCTGGAAAAAGCGCGGACGCTCGCACCCGAGAATGCCAAGATTTTGTTTGCGCTGGGTTCGGCGTACTTTCAAGCCAAAAACTACGATCGCGCTATTACCGAGCTTCAGGCGGGTTTGCAGCTAGAACCGGATACGCCCGGGGCACTGTTCGATCTCGGCAATACCTACTATCTGATGGGAGACCCCCAAAAGGCGATCGATACCTACCAAAAAGCTTTCGATGGCGATGCTGAGTTTTGGCCGGCGGTCAATAATATGGGGCTAGTGCGCTACGAAATGGGGGATGTCGAAGAAGCCATTCGCCTGTGGGAAAAAGCGATCGAGATCGAAGCCGCACCGGAACCCCAACTGGCGCTAGCCATTGCCTTGTACGTTCGCGGACAGCAAGATCGGGGGCTGGCATTGGGAGAAACCGCACTGCAACTCGATAGTCGCTACGCCCAGATCGACTTCCTCAAAGCCAATTTGTGGGGCGAGAAACTCCTCGCCGATGCGGCGACCTTCATACAAATTCCCCGCATTCAAGAGGCGATCGCCCAAGCCGCACAACAACCCCCACCGATTCAGATCGAATTCGAGGAACCTGAGGGAGAGCGTTAATTTTCTAGTTGGAGTTGGGAGTTGGGGTTTGGGGTTTTGTCAGGGCGAAGCATTCGGTATGAGATCTTTGGGTCAAAACAATAAGAGATCGCCCGAATGCTTCACCCTATTCCGGCTCTGGCGCGATCAAGCTGCGAATTTTGTCTACGAATTCCTGGTGGTCGATCACGGGTTTGGAAATATAGCCATCGGCGCCGCTCTTGGTGAGGAAGGCTTCGCGATCGCCCGCCATAGCGTGAGCGGTGACGAGAATGACGGGCAAATCGGCGGTTTGGGGATTGGATTTTAACAGTTGCGTAATCTTAATCCCATCCACCGCTTGACCTTGATAAACGCTGCGAGCCAGAGAAACATCCATCAAAATAATATCGGCTTCTCGGGCTTCGGCAATTTGCATCACTTCTTCGACATTCTCGGTATGCTTGACGGCTAAGTTGCCTCGCTTGGTTAGAATCTTAGAGAATACCCGAGCGTTCACTAGGTCGTCCTCGACTATTAAAACGGTTTTCATGCTGGCTTTACCTATTCGTATAACCCGTAACGATGAGATGCTCCCGCCTAACCCCCTCATAAATTATACTGGGGAACCCGATCGCCCTCGGGAACGGAATTTGAGATCGGCACTGATCGGGCAAGTGTATCGTTATTTTTGAGAAGGGAACGATTGTGACGAAAATGTTCGACAATCGTTTTCAACCTATGCGCTTAACTCGAACCCGATCGATCGAACACCCACTGGTTATCAGTGACGGAGGAATCAAGCTTCATGGCTAAGCAGTTAAACTTACTCGCCAACGGACAAGTCATCTCTACTGCCCTGCACGCAGAGATGCAGCAGTCCTATCTAGAATATGCCATGAGCGTGATCGTGGGGCGAGCGCTGCCGGACGTGCGCGACGGTCTCAAACCCGTGCATCGCCGCATTCTCTACGCCATGCACGAACTGGGCTTAACCCCCGATCGCCCTTACCGCAAATGCGCCCGCGTCGTCGGCGACGTACTCGGGAAATACCACCCCCACGGCGATCAGGCGGTATATGACGCCCTGGTGCGGATGGTGCAGGAGTTTTCCAGCCGCTATCCCGTCCTCGCCGGACACGGCAATTTCGGGTCGGTAGACAACGATCCGGCGGCGGCAATGCGCTACACGGAAACCCGGCTATCGCCCATCGGTCACGAAGCGCTGCTGGCGAATATCGGCGAGGCAACGGTGGATTTTATCCCCAACTTCGACAGTTCCCAGCAAGAACCCGTCGTCTTGCCCGCTCAGTTGCCGATTTTACTGCTCAACGGCTGTTCGGGAATTGCCGTGGGGATGGCAACCAATATTCCCCCGCACAATTTGGGGGAAGTGGTGGATGGTTTGGTTGCCCTGATCGATCGCCCGGATTTACCGGACGAGAAACTTTTGGAACTGATTCCGGGTCCGGACTTTCCTACGGGGGGAGAAATTTACGGGTCGCAAGGCATCGAAGAAGCTTACAAAACCGGACGGGGCAGCATCACCGTGCGGGGTGTGGTGTCCTTGGAAGAAGTGTCCACGGGACGCACTCGCCGATCGATGCGGGAGGCGTTGATCGTCACCGAATTCCCCTTCCAAGTCAGCAAATCGGGTTGGATCGAAAAAGTAGCGGACTTGGTCAACCACGGAAAACTCGAGGGAATTTCCGACATTCGCGACGAGAGCGATCGCGACGGGATTCGAGTGGTGATCGAACTCAAACGAGAAGCCAATCCCCAAAAAGTCCTCAAACAGCTTTACAAACAAACGCCCCTGCAAAATAACTTCGGGGCGATTTTGCTGGCACTGGTCAACGGGCAACCCCGACAACTGTCGCTGCGGGAAATCTTACAGCAGTTCCTGGAATTTCGCGAGCAAACCCTGACGCGGCAATATACCCACGAACTGAACAAGACCGAGGAACGGCTGCACTTAGTTGAAGGGTTGCTGACGGCACTGGCGAACTTGGACGAGGCGATCGCCATTTTGCGGGGTGCACCCGACGGGACGACGGCGAAAGTGGAGTTAGAAAATCGGTTTGAGTTGAGCGATCGCCAAGCTAACGCCATTTTAGCCATGCCCATGCGCCGCCTGACGGGATTGGAACGCCAAAACCTGCAAGGGGAATTTGCGGAACTCACCCAACGCCAGCAGGAATTGCGGCAGTTATTGGGCGATCGCCACGAACTCCTCAAAGCCTTGAAAAAAGAGTTGCGATCGCTCAAACGCAAATTCGGCAACGATCGCCGCACCCGCATCCTCTCGGCAGAGGGCAATGTGGAAACCGATAACGGCAAAGCTTCGACGCCGAAGAAGCAGAAAGCCGAAAAAACCGCAACACCCTTGGAATCCCTGCCCCTAGATTTACCCCCGCAAAACGAAGAAGTCGTCCTGGAATTTACCCATCGCGGCTACATCCGCCGCCTGACCCCCTCTGCCTGGGAAAAGCAACAGAAATCGAATAGCACCCCCGCCGAACCCAGTTTCGACGCCTCCGAAGACTTCAGCACCCAGATCCAAAGCGCCCAAACCCTGCAAGACTTGCTGCTGCTGACCCGCGACGGCAAAGCCTACAGCCTGAAAATCGGCGACATTCCCCCCGCCACCGGGCGCAACTCCCGAGGACAGCCGATCGTCAGTTTGCTGCCCCCTGCCGCCCAAGGCGACCCGGAAACTTACCTGACTCACTTCGCCCGATCGGACTATCCCGAAGATTGCCAACTGCTCCTTCTCAGCCAACAGGGGAAAATCAAGCGAGTTTCCTTGCCGGAATTTGCCAATATGACCGCGCGGGGGTTGACGGTGCTCAAACTCAAAGAAGACGATCGCCTGTTCTACGCCAACCTCACCCGCGACGGGGAAGAAGTGGCGATCGCCACTTCCGGCGGACGGGTGCTGCGTTTAGCCGTCAACGAAGAACAACTGCCGATTTTGGGACGTACAGCCCAAGGCTATCAAGCTTTGCGGCTGCGAAAACAAGAGGCGATCGTCGGTTGTGCTACCCTCAACCCGTGGGAGGATATCGTCTTGGTGTCCCGCCAGGGCTATACCAAACGCCTCGCTCTCAACTTGTTGCGACTGGCAAACCGAGGGGAAATCGGCACCCAAGCCGTTCGCTTTACCAGTAAAACCGATGCGATCGTCGGTATGGTTCCGGCAATCCCCAACGCCGAAGCTATGTTACTGACGCGGGGCGATCGATTCTTGCGCTTGCCCCTCGATCCCCTACCTTCGGGAAACCGAGATAGTGCGGGTCAGCGACTCAAACTCAAGGCTGGAGAGGCGATCGTGGATGTAGTGCTATCTTTGCCGGAATTAAGATAAGTTGGTCATGGGTCATTGGAGGTTGGTCCTTACTAGTGGCTTTCTTCTTCCCCTGCTCCCCCTGCTTGTCTTCACCGGAAACTAGGTTATCCCGTGTCGAATCTCGCCGCCGAAATTCTCCTCATTTATATAGCGCTACGCGCTTAGGTTAGGACATCGCGGCTGGGCGAAGCATTTGCATAAACGTTGTTATCCTGCCGACCAAATTCTCGGGCAAATGCTTCG
>DVED01000038.1 GCA_015295945.1 Oscillatoriales cyanobacterium M59_W2019_021
ACGGCGAGAAATTACAGAATTTGCGATCGCTTAAGAGTTCGATCGCCGATTTGCTGTTATCGCTCAGTTTTAGTTTAGCTTCTGGGTATTGTGTTATGGTTTTGAGGGCAATGTTAGAAAGTCAACCAATGCTTCTCCCATTGATTTCCCATACCAACTGGGTTTCGAGGGAGGTGTTGGTACAGGGTGCTTGAGTTTTTCTCGTACCAGAACTTTAGATAAGTCGCCGCTTTTTCCAGTCGATCGAGATAGCAAAGATTCGTTACCAAAAATATCCCACAGTTGTTGAATTTGAGTTTCGCTCAAAGACGGTTCTCGATCTTTTTCTAGCGGATCGCATTGCACGATCGCCAAAACATCAATTTCGGATTCGATCGGATTCCACTGGTATTTTAACTCGGGAGTAATCCCCAATTCGGCAATTTTTTCCATTGCCGAATCAACGGTTAAACCTCGCAGGCAAACTCGGTTAAGGCAAACCACCGTCAGCCAATGGTTGGGGGGAAATTGTGAAAACTGACAAGGTATCGTCATTGTCTTCCTTGCAGGTAAAGTACATCAGGGGTCGATCGTTGCCATTTTAGACGAAATAGGTTAAACAATAAACATCGAATATAAGATTGACTTGAGTCATGAGTACGCGCTTGATGAGTTTGAATGACATTAGGCTTGAACGCGGTCATACTCCAGACTGAGGAATAGCGATCTTACAGCATCTCAATTTTAACGATTGCAGGTAATAGTTATGACCACTCCTAATATTGTCGAACTTGCCAAGCAAGGCAATCCAAAAGCGATCGCGGCTATTATTAATCGACAACTCCAATCGAAAGGAATAACGGCTAAAGCCACTTTCCGGGATGGATGTTTGTATCTGACTCTAGAAGCCGATCGAGAACTCAAACAAGAAATTTGGGTAGAGTGGGTTCGGAAAGGATTGCTTCAACTCGGCACAAAATCGATTAAGTCAATTAAACTTTACGGTCAAAATCGAGCGAAACCGGCTCCCAGTTGGAGTCACTCTTTTGATTTAATCGATGCAAACACAACCAACCAAATGGAAAACGTTACAAGCGAACCAGTTGAGACATTACCTCAGAAAATAGAAGATCTCGATCGTGAAGTATCTAAAACACAAGAACCAAAGCCTTCAAATCCTGTAGAAACAAATCAGTTAAATATTTTTCAAGTAATTCTCAATGAGTTGTCAGAAGAATTTCATAAAGCAAATTTTGTAGAGAAAATCAAAGAATATACTTCAGGTTTATCGAAAACACAGTTATTGATGATTGGAGGAGCTATCTTAGTTGTTGTGTATTTACTCGGTAAACTATCGGGTTCGAGACCTCAACCGCAAATTGTAGCACCTCTTCCCCTCCCCCCTCCTGTTAGTTCAATTCCCAGTCAACCCACAATAGAACAACCTCAAATTGAGATTGATGCCGATGAAAAAATAGAGTTTTTAAGGCAATATGATGGTCAACTTCATCTAGTTGCTCAAGATGGACAATATTTGGGGTTACTATCAAGAGATCGCCAGCACCAAGATTCAATTTGTAATCCTTATGGAGATCATGGTGGCGAGTATAACAGTAACAGTATTCGTAACAAGCTTGGTTCCTATGGTTCTGACTATGGAAGTAACAGCCCCTATAATCGTTATGCCTCATCGCCACCTTTAATTGTTTACAATAGTCAGCCTATTGCCGTTGTTAGTAGAAATCCATAATTGAGTACCGATTTACCTCAATTCGATCCAGATGAAATATTTGTGGCATATCAGTGTTTTTAATTTTTAAATGCAATTTGATAAATACTTTTAACTCGATCGAGCCGCGTTGCAAACAGTAAAGTTGCCAAAATATCTTCTCGCTCTAAATCATCATAATCTTCTAGGATTTCCTCGATACTCATTCCCGAACTGAGGAGTTCTAGAATCACTTCAACGGGATACCGCAGTCCGCGAATGCAAGGTTTACCGTGGCAAATTTCCGGATCTAAGGTAATACGTTTTAATAGTATATTTTACATCGTTTAATCTTTTAACTCGAACTTTCTTGATGCTGTAATTTCAATCCCAAAACTTGCGTATACGCACCCCGTGCCTGAGTTACACCGATCGTTCGTTTTGCCGATTCGATCATCGGACGGCGCAAACTGACCACGATAAATTGCGCTTGCAACGCTTGATGGGCGATCATTTTCGATAACCTTTCTACATTCGCCCCATCGAGAAACATATCCACTTCATCGAAGGCATAAAAGGGCGAAGGACGATAGCGTTGCAGGGCAAAAATAAACGACAATGCCGTTAGCGATTTCTCTCCCCCAGACATCGATGCAAGACGCTGAACGGGTTTGCCTTTGGGGTGCGCGACTAAGTTTAAACCGCTATTAAAAGGGTCTTCTTCGTCGCTGAGTTGCAGGTAGCCATCCCCTTGAGAGAGTTCGGCAAAAATGGTGGAAAAGTTTTCGTTGACGGCATCGAAGGCTTCTTTAAATGCCTGCAATCGTAAGGTGGTAAAGTTTTCGATTCGCAGAAGAATTTCCGTTCGTTCCGATTCTAAAGTGGCGAGTTTTTCCGACAGTTGTTCCAGTCGTTCTTGGGTTTTATCGTATTCTTCCAGCGCCAACATATTCACGGGTTCCATGGCTTGAACTCGCTTGGCGATCGCCTTGACTTCTTTCTCTAAATCGTCGAGTTTGATATTACTCGGAACTTCCGGTAGCGGGTCGGGAAGTTCGGTTTGTTGTGCTGCCAATTGTTCCCGGAAATAGGCTAAGCGATCGTGCCGTTCCTGTTGGGTTTCCTGAAGTTTCTGCAATCGCCATTCCAGTTGTTGCTGGGCAACCCTTCGTTCTCGCAATGCTGTTTCCGCCCGATCGCGATTTTGTTTTTCTTCCCCCAATTTGGCGTTGAGTTGTTCTAACCCCGCTTGGGTTTGTTGGATTTGCTGTTCGATACCGAGAAGTTGATTTTTCGCCGCTGCCAATTGTACGGTTTTGGCTTCCTGTTGGCTGCGTTCTTCCTCAATTCGCCGCAAATTTTCCCGAATATTTTCTTCTAGGCGCAAACTATTCGCCACGCGATCCTGGAGTTGTTGGGCGGCAGTTCGCAATTCTTGTTCTCGTTCGTGCAAGGTGGCTTCCCGTTCGCGGACGGCAGCTTGGGCGATTTGCCATTCGCTGTGGGTTTGATTTTGTTCTAACTCGGCTAACTGTTCCCGCAGTTGTTGCACTTGGGTTTCTTGCTGGGGAATTTCGATTTCTAAAGTTTCTAACCGAGTTTGGGCGTGGGCGCGTTCTTGGGTTTGGGTTTGGCGCTGTTCCCAACCCTGTTGAATTTGTTGTCGTAAGGTGGTAATTTGTTTCTGCAATTGGTCGGTTTCTAATTGTTTTTCCCGAAAAGCTTGCTTGGCATCCATTAATTGTTGGGAATGCTGTTTGACTTGATGCGCCCAGTGGGAGAGGGTTTCTTCGCAGCGGTTGAGGATGGCTTCGATTTCGTCGAGTCGATCGCGCAAAGCCTTGATTTCCGCCGATTCTTGGGGGTCTGCGTTGCCGAAATGCAATTGGGACGAGTTCCCCCGTACCGCGCCCCCCGTCATCGCACCGCTGGTTTCCAAAAGTTCGCCGTCGAGGGTAACGATTCTCGCTTTTCCTAATACTTTGCGGGCATTTTCTAGGGTGTCGAAAACCACCGTTCCGCCGAAGACGTAGGCGAAAATGTCGTCGTAGCGGGTATCGCAGTCGATGAGGTTGACGGCGTAGTCGATAAATCCCGTGGTATTTTCCACCTCTCGGAGAACGGACACGCGAGGGGGACGAATTTTGTTGAGGGGCAGGAAGGTGGCGCGTCCGGCTTTGCGTTCCTTGAGGAGGCGAATCCCGGCGGAGGCAACGATATCGTCTTCGACGACCAAATAGCCCAATCGCGCCCCGGCTGCGGTTTCCAGCGCCATCTGAAACTCGGCTTCCACGCGCCCTAACTGCGCCACCAACCCGCAAACCCCATCTAACCCCGACTGGGAAACGATTTGGGTGGCGTAACTGCCGGAGGCTTCCCGTTGCGCTTGGGCTTGGGCTTCTAACTTATCTAAGCGGCGCTGTTTGTCCCGTTGTTCTTGCAACAGTCGGGTTTGGGTTTGCTGCTGCACTTGCAGTTCCCGTTCGGCTTCGGTAGCGAGGCGTTCCAGGGAGCTAACTTTATCTCCGGCGTGGGTTTGGGCGGCGTGGAGTTGTTCGGCTTGGGCTTGTTTGGCGGTGAGTTCCCGTTCCCAATCGCCGATCGATCGCTCTTGTTCGGCGAGTTTGGCTGCCAGTTGCGAGACCCGTTCCTGGAGTTGCGCCCGTTCGCTGCGTTGGGGATCGAGGGTTCCCAGCAGGGTTTCTAGTTGGCGGCGCAGTTGGGTTTGTTCTTGCACCCAGGATTCGGCGGCAGAGGCGATCAAACTGGCAGCTTCGCGGCTGCGTTCTAGGTCTTGTTGGGCATAGTCTCGGGCTTGGCGCAGGGCAGCGATGGTTTCGTTTTCTAAGTGTTGTTGTTGGCGCAGGTTGTCTAATTCTTGTTGCGATCGCTTGACTTTTTCCTCGTTTTGTGAAATAGAAGTATTATGCTGGGCGATCGCCGTCTCCAATTCGGTACAGCGCTGTTGCAGTTGTTCTTGTTGGGCTTGTTGTTGTGCGAGGCGGGTTTGTTCGGCAATCAGTTCTTCTTCGCCCAAGGCTTTCACTTTGGCGTTGAGTTCCTCGAGTTCGGCACTGGCGCGATCGATTTCTTGGGTTAAGTTGGCGAATTGTTCTTGTAGTTCGGTTCTGGTTCGATCGCCCTCTTCAATTTGTTCGCGCAACTTCGATTCTTGCTGGCGAAATTGCTGCCATTTGAGGACGATTTCCCACTGTTGTTTTTCCTGAAGTTGCGATCGCAGGGCTTGATATTTCTCTGCTTTAGTTTTATCTCCCGCAAGGCGATCTCGCTGGGAAGTTAACTCTTTTTCGATGATGCGACACTGTTCTTCCCTATCCTTCACCGCATCCAATTTCTCTTTCGCCTGAGAAATTTTGCGATCAAACGATGCCACCCCCGCCAACTCGTCGATAATTTCCCGCCGTTCGCGGGGATTCATGGAAATAATGCTAGTTACGTCCCCTTGTAAAACGACGTTATAGCCTTCCGGGTAAATCCGCAACTCGTTGAGCTTTTCGTGCAACTCCGTCAGCGTCACCGCTTCCCCATTCAAGTAATAATTCGACGTATAGCTTCCCGTCTTCGTCACCCGCAACCGCCGCGTCACCCGCCATTCTAGGGAAGGATCGCTTTCTTCCTCGGGTTGGGAACCGTTACCGTTGTTGTCGTTGTTGGGGTGCGACGGTGGAAACTCGCTGCCTAAATCGAACGTTACCGTGACGCTGGTTTCTACCGTAGATTTGCGGTTGGTTTGGTTGTGGTTCACCAAATCCGGCAGACGTTCCGCCCGCATTCCCTTCGACGAGGCAATCCCCAAGCAAAATAGCAGGGCGTCGAGAATGTTGGATTTCCCCGAACCGTTAGGACCCGAAACCACCGTAAATTCTGGCATCAAGGGAATCCGCGTGGTGCCGCCAAAGGATTTAAAATTGCTGAGTTCGATTTCCTTGATGTGAACCATTCAGGAGAAATGGTCGGGGCGATCGCTCGTCGTGCAAGCAGACATCTCCATAGGGTAGCACAGCCGGGGCGATCGGGGAACAGTGGGTAGGGAGTGCCACCGGAACGAAACCTCTTATTACTTATTACTTAAATCCATCTCCGGACCGATCGGAATAATGCCCCCTGGATTCAACGGAAAGAGATTGCCGTAATAATCGCGCTTCACACTCTCTAAATCGCAGGTTTCGGCAACGCCGGGAAGCTGGTACAAGTCTCGCAGATAGCGGCTTAAATTGGCATAGTCGCGGATGCGGCGAACGTTACATTTAAAGAGTCCGTAATAGACGATATCGAAGCGAAATAAGGTAGTAAACAAACGCACGTCGGCGAGGGTCACGCGATCGCCGCATAAGTAGCGATGTTTCTCTAACTCGGCTTCCACTTCATCTAAGGTAGCAAATAATTCGGTACAGGCTTTTTCGTATGCCAGTTGAGTTTGGGCAAAACCGCAGCGATACACCCCGTTATTCACGGTATGGTAAATTTTATCGTTCCAAGCATCGATCGATTCTTGCCATTCTTGGGGGTATAAATCCAGGGTAGGATGGGTCGCAAACTCGTTGAATTGAGAGTTCAGGATGACGATAATTTCCGCACTCTCGTTATTGACGATTTCCTTTTTTTGAGTATCCCACAACACCGGAACCGTACACCGTCCCGCATATCCCGGTTGCGCCAACTGATACAAATCCGGCAGCGTGCGACAGCCTTCCTCCGGGGTATCGAACACCCAAAATCCCTCATCCGGCGACGGCGATACCACCGACACCGCGATCGCCCCTTCTAAGCCCTTTAGCGCCCGCACCACCAGGGTTCGATGCGCCCACGGACACCCCATCCCCACCACCAGGCGATAGCGCCCTGCTTGGGGCGGATAGGGGCTATTTTCGCTGGCATCGATTGCCCCTCGAAACGCACTTTCCGGACGAATATAATCCCCCGTCGGGTTGCGCGGCGCCAGTTGCGACATCATCACATTCCACATCGTCGTCCAGGCAAATTTACCCAGTTTGACAATATATTTAGATGGCAAAGATTTACGTTTGGTCATTGGTCATTTGGTGTTGGGGGTTGGGAGTTTGTTAGTGGTTAGTGGTTAGTGGTTAGTTGTATATTGCTGATAACTGGTCACTGTTTTCTCCCCCTGCTCCCCCTGCTTTGTTTTCCTTCTGCCTTAACATCTCATTACCCCTCCACTAAATACCCTTCCACCATTAAATCTTCCCCAAAGCATTGCCAGCGAACCCGTTTCAAGGGCAAGGCTTCGGTCATGTTTTGCAATCCCAACTCGGCGACGGGAGAGGGGGCAGCGATTCCGCCGATAATTTTGGGGGCGATGAAGGCGATCGCCTTTTGTACCGTACCCTCGGCGATCGCCCGTGCTGCCAGGGTTCCGCCGCATTCCCACAGCACGGACAACAACCCGCGATCGTACAATTGCGCCATTGCCGTTACTGGGGTCAATTCCGCCAACTCTTCCACCTGCACGCCGCGATCGCGCAATCGGTTCTGCAACTCCAGATTTGCCCCGCATTGCGTCAAGACCAACGTCGGCGCGTCCTCGGTTTGCCACAACTTTGCCTCTTCCGGCAACGCCAGCGTCCGACTCATCACCACCCGTAACGGATTGCGGGCATTCTCCAAGCGATGAGCGGTCAACCGGGGATTATCGATCCGCACCGTGTTCCCTCCCACGATCACCGCATCGCAGATCGATCGCCACCGATGGACCTCCGTTCGCGCCAACTCCCCCGTCACCCACGTACTGTGACCCGTACTCGTGGCAATTTTCCCATCTAAGGTCATGGCGTATTTCAAAATACCGAAGGGTCGGTGGTGGGAAATTCGGTGGAAAAACGCCTCGTTCAACTCCCGACAGGCATCCTCTTCTACCCCCACCACCACGTCGATTCCCGCCTCTCGCAGGGTCGCCACCCCCGCACCGCCGACTTGGGGATTGGGGTCGAGGGTTCCCACTACCACGCGGGCAACTTCTGCCTTCACCAGCGCCTGGGAACACGGCGGCGTCCGCCCGAAATGGTTGCAAGGTTCCAAACTGACGTAAACGGTTGCTCCTTTCGCATTCTCTTCCGCTTGGCGCAGAGCAAAGACTTCCGCGTGGGGTTCTCCGGCTTTGGGGTGGAATCCTTCGCCGACGATCGATCCGTCCTTAACGATGACTGCCCCAACCATGGGATTGGGGGCGGTTTTGCCCTGTGCCTGACGGGCTAAGTGGATGCAGCGCCGCATCATCGCTTGGTCGAACGCGCCGATGCTGTCGGGTCGTTCGCGATCGTCGAGTGAAAAATGAGCCATCCCTAATTGGAGTCCAGCGTGCTTTCTCCTTGAGGATATCAAGGAACGTCGGCTAAGGGGGGCGTCTCCCGTTCTTCCTTAAGAATTGGGCGACCCTCGATCGGGTTCGGGGGTTTCCGGGGTGATTTTGGCATGGTCGAACCGCGCCATAAACGCCCGATCGATCCGATCTTTCCCACACCACAGCCACCCCGTCGGTCCGAATCCCCAGTTTCCCCGAGAGGCGATCGCTTTACCATCCCCCGTCCCGATTAAGGCGAGTAAGTTTTTTTGGGGAATGTAGCGTTGCAGGGGTTTTCCCAACACTGCCGCCTGTAAATTTTTAACTAAGGGTTTGCCTTGGCGGACGGCGAACACGCCCGCTTTGGGACGGGGATGGGCTACCATCGTTGCAATATCTCCCGTGGCGAAAATGCGAGGATGGGAGAGGGATTGCAAGGTTTCGCCTACTGCGATAAATCCGCGATCGTCCGTACTCAGTCCGCATTCACTCACCCAAGGCGGTGCGGAGGCTTGAGTGACCCAGAATGCGCGATCGCACGTCACGGTTAACCCCGATTCGCACGCCACCCGCACCCCGGCAGCCTCCACCGGAGAAATCCCGTTAACCGTTTCGCCCAAGTGAATTCGCACCCCCCGTTCGACGAGAATGCGCTGCAACCGGAGCCGCACCGGAGCCGCGTGACCCTCCATCAATTCGCCGCCGCGATGGAAGAGGTGCAGGGCTAGATTTTGCGGCGGAACCAGGCGATGTAAGTGGGATTGGATATTGAGGGCGAGTTCTACCCCTCCCGCACCGCCGCCGACAATGCCGAGGGAGAGAGATCGATCGGGATTTTGCCGTGCTGTTTCCAGGAGTTCGTGCCAGCGATCGAGAAATTGGGGGACGGGTTTGGCGGGGATGGTATATTCGGCACCGGGAATGTGGGAAGCTTGGGGAGTGCTGCCGATATCGATCGACAACAAATCGAAGGGAATGGGGGGAGACTTGGCGCACAGTACCCGGTTATTCTCTAAATCTAACCCGATCGCCCGATCGAGAATGAGTTCCGCCCCGGCAAATTTCGCCAAGTTGGGCAAGTGGATATGGCACTCGTCAAAGGTATAAAATCCGGCAACGTAACCGGGCAGCATTCCGGAATAGGGGGCGTGTGGCGTGTCGGTAATCAGAACCAACCGCACGCCGGGTAAAGGATTGCTGCCCCACAATTCTAGGGCGATCGCGTGGCTGTGTCCGCCACCAATAAGAACGAGATTGAAAGAGATAATGGGGAATGGGGAATGGGTAATGGTGTGTTTCACGATCGACACACCCTACCATTTTAATAACCCAAGTCCTATTAATATAGAGGCAATCCCCCCGTGGCTGCCCTTCGATTTTAGCCAACCCGTTCCACCTCCGCATTTATCCCCAAGAGATCGGTTGTGGGTGGAAGCGTTATTACAAAAACTGTCAGTGTTCCGTCGCGATCGATGTTTTTACCAAATTAAAAAGAGCCAAGTTGGAAAAACTTGACTCTTTTTTGTTTTGGAAATTTCCAACTAATCCGATTTAACCCAATCGGTAGGGAAAGAAAAAAACATGTCAGGACAAGGATTTGTCGTTTCCAACTAATCCGATTTAACCCAATCGGTAGGGAGTTCGTCTGGGAGACCAGACGGGGCGGGAGTTTCGAGCGTCAAATTCACGCACCCCCTGGCAATAAATATAGATCGACTCTGCAAAGATGGCAAGAACAGCCCTCAAACGCCCACCCCGTAAGGCATCGACGCACCTCAACGAAAGAATGCGGGTTTGGGCGATTTGCCGAGGTGCGTCGATGGCAAGAATCCTAGGAGTGAAAATGGCTAGATTCATGACCTAGAGAGAATTACAGCGTTTATAAGAATAAAATACACAAATCAAAAAGCTATCGACGCACCTCCGGGGAAAAAATGACCTCGATCGACCTTTTTCTGGCATCGATTCCGAAAGTCGATCTCGAACTGCAAAGATAACCCAAACCGAAGAGCGGCTACAAGCAAAA
>DVED01000019.1 GCA_015295945.1 Oscillatoriales cyanobacterium M59_W2019_021
AAACAACTAACAACTAACAACTAACAACTAACAACTAACCAACCCCAAACCCCAAACCCCAACAAGGGATACAGGGTTTTGCTTAACCCGTACTGAGGTGAAAATAGTGCGAGATCTCATACCATTTTTCAAAAATCGTGAGAGACTTCAGATCGCGAAAAATCGGTTACACCGCTTGCCTGTTGAACATTTGCAGTCAGTCTCGATTTTAGTCCTCTTCTGTCACTCTGCGGTTGTTCGTAGGATTAGTAATTCCTAAAGACCCGGTATGCCGAGTGATGTGGGGATTAGCGATCGGATTTTTGCTTTTGGAGCGCATCTGCGCAACTTTCGATTCCGAAAAGATGGTGCGATCTCCGACCTAGCGCTGCCACTTTCCCAAACCCCCCAATCTCCGATAAAGTCTAATGAGATGACAACGCTTGATGAAAGAACTCATTTCATACCGATCGCGCCAACATGATCTCGTCTAACCCTCCCAAACACCAAAAATCCAAAGCCCTCAAACCCAGTAGCCGCCGTCCGGCAAAGGAACTGTGCAGCGAGTGCGGACTGTGCGACACTTACTACATCCACTACGTCAAAGATGCCTGCGCGTTTTTAAACCAGCAGTTCGATCGCCTGGAAACCCAAAGCCACGGACGATCGCGCAACTTAGACGACGATCGCGAACTCTACTTTGGCGTCCACCAAGATATGATAGCAGCGCGGAAAGTCCAACCCATCGAAGGGGCACAGTGGACGGGGATTGTCAGTACCATCGCCTGCGAAATGTTAAAACAAGGCAAGGTCGAAGGGGTGGTCTGCGTCCAAAATAGCCCCACCGATCGATTTGGTCCTCAACCGGTCATCGCCCGCACCCCGGAGGAAGTTTTAGCCGCCCGAGTCAATAAACCCACCCTCTCGCCCAATTTATCGGTCTTAGAACAAGTGGAACAGTCGGGGATGAAGCGGCTGTTGGTTATCGGCGTTGGCTGCCAAATCCAAGCCTTGCGGGAAGTGGAGAAAAACCTCGGCTTAGAAAAACTCTACGTTTTAGGAACCCCTTGCGTCGATAATGTTACCCGTGCCGGATTGCAGAAATTCCTAGAAACCACCAGCAAATCCCCCGAAACCGTGGTGCATTACGAATTCATGCAAGATTTCCGCGTTCACTTCAAACACGAAGACGGCTCGATCGAAACCGTTCCCTTTTTCGGACTCAACACCAAAAAACTCAAAGATGTATTTGCCCCATCTTGCATGAGTTGTTTCGACTACACCAATGCTTTAGCTGATTTGGTGGTGGGGTATATGGGTGCACCGTTCGGTTGGCAGTGGATTGTGGTGCGCAACGAAACCGGGCAAGAAATGCTGGATTGGGTGATGGAACAGTTGGAAACGCAACCCGTGGCTTCTAGCGGCGATCGCCGTCAAGCCGTGCAGCAAAGCATTCCCGCCTACGACAATGCTGTGACGCTTCCCATGTGGGCAGCAAAATTGATGGGTGTCGTCATCGAAAAAATCGGACCGAAAGGGTTAGAATACGCCCGATTTTCCATCGATTCTCACTTCACTCGCAATTATTTGTACGTGAAACGAAACCATCCCGAAAAGCTCGATCGACACGTTCCAGAATTTGCTAAAAAAATTGTCGGACAATACAAACTTCCGGATTGAGGAAACGTCAGCATGGAAGACGGGTTTCACGAATAACCCATAACCCCCCGATCGAGGCAAGAAATTCAGCTTTTCACTTAAACCCTACTGACCTTAACCTAAAGGAGGATTTATTGGCAGTTCGACGACCACCGAAGTTCCCCGACCTGGCGAGGAAATACAATGTAATTGACCTTGATGTTGGTGAACGACGATCGCATAACTAATTGCCAAACCCAAGCCATGTTCTTCCCTGTTTTCTTTGGTGGTAAAGAAAGGTTCAAAGATTCGATCTTTCACCTCATCTGACATCCCCGCACCATTATCCGTAATGATAATTTTAACCAGTCGATCGCCAATTTTTTCCGTTTCCAACGTCACCATTGGCATGGGAATCGGCTGGTTATCGCCGGGTTGTTCTAACGCCTCGATCGCATTGAGTAAAATCTGAAAGAAAGCCTGTTGAATTTGCCATGGATTGCACGAAATGGGTGGCAGTTGACCGTATTCCTTAAAAATTCGGATCGAACGGCGATCGGGTTGTGTCGACATCAATCGAGGCTGTAACGAAGCTACCACGAGATCGAGACATTCACCCACATCGATCGGTTCGAGGCGCTCCGCATTCAAACCCGAAAAATTTTTCAACGACTGAGCCAAACTAGAAATCGATTCTGTTTGTACCTTCATCGAATTCATCAAGTCCGGTAATTCGGCGCGTAACAAATCCACATCGATCGACTCTGCCTCTTCCTCCAATTCCGGTGGTATTTGAAGGGAAGCTTGCCGATACGCTTCGAGAACGTTCAACAGAGTTTGCGTGCGATCGAGAGCGTATTGGAGGTTGCCGTAAATTAAATTCACCGGATAATTCAAAGCATGCGCCACGCTGACGACCAAATTCCCCAACGCCGACATCCGATCGCTGTGCGCCAATTGTGACTGAATTTGCTGGAGTTGTTGTTGGGTACTCGTCAGTTGTTCGGCAGTTTCCCGTTCGGCAAGTTCGGCAGCACGACGATAGCTGATTTCTTGCTGCAAGCGCACGTTCTGCTCGGCAAGCTGAACCGATAGCTGTTGGATATAGTTGTTGTGCGCGTCGAGTTGCGCCTCCTGTCGGCGCAGTCTGACGTGGGTTTCCACCCGTGCCAACACTTCTTCAATTTGAAACGGTTTGATAATATAATCCGCTCCCCCTGCCGACAACGCTTGCAGGCGATCGCGCACTTCATCTCGCTCGCCAATAATAATCACCGGAATGGCGCGAGTTCGTTCGTCTTTCTTCAATTTTTGACAGAACTCGTAACCGCTCATATCCGGCAAATTCAGATCTAATAAAATCAGATCCGGCGAGGTAGCCGTCGCTCCCACCAATGCCATCGAACCGTTAATTTCCGTCCGAACTTTATAACCGCTCTCGCTCAGCGCCGTGGATAAAAGACGCTGACTTTTAGGGGTATTATCGACAAGCAATAAGTTGCCTTGAGGGACATCAGTTGGATGTCTAATCATTCACAGAGCCGCCTGTTGGATCGATGTTGTCACGAGTCGCCAGTGACTAGTGGCGCTTTGGCTAGTCGCCAAAAGAAGGTGAAGGCATACGAGGAGAGCAAAGTGAGGAGACGATACTCTCAAGGAGTATCGCTGCTCACTCGTTCCTGGTTACGTTTTCTTATGGTAGCGGTTACTTCCCCATTTCGGCGAGAAGGGGATCTCACCCGCTCGCCAGTCGAAAGCGATCGCTCGTGGGTCTCCCTACCGTTTCTCCGCTTCAGTCTTCTGCAAAGATATAACGGTACAAGTCCTTGGGATCGGGTTCCGGACTGTCTTGGGCAAACTGAACGGCATCGTCGATCGTAGCTTGA
Organism: Oscillatoriales cyanobacterium M59_W2019_021; assembly: GCA_015295945.1. Lineage (GTDB taxonomy): Bacteria > Cyanobacteriota > Cyanobacteriia > Cyanobacteriales > Geitlerinemataceae > DVED01. The sequence goes on from DVED01000019.1 coordinate 3,504, forward strand.
ACTTGGCGATCGATCTCTTTTAATTCTGCCTGAGTCGCCAAATTTTGTTCGACTAAATAGGCGGCAAATTTCTTAATCGGATCGCGAGCTTGCCAGATTTCCTTCTCATCGGCCGATCGCAACTCGTCGGGATCGGCGAGGGAGTGACCCCGGAAGCGGTACGTCAGCGCTTCGATCAGCGTCGGACCTTCCCCAGCCCGCGCCCGCGCCACGGCTTCTTGCGCCACGCTGCGCACCGCCAATACGTCCATACCATCGACCTCAACCCCTGCCATATCGAAGGCGCTAGCTTTCTTATAAATTTCCGGCGAAGAGGTTGCCCGATCGTGCGCCATCCCGATCGCCCACTTATTATTTTCTACCACAAACAAAATCGGTAATTTCCACAGTGCCGCCATATTCAGACACTCGAAAAACTGACCGTTATTGCTCGCGCCATCTCCAAAAAAGCAAGCCGTCACTTGGTCGAAACTGCTATCGCCCATCGCCTCGCGACGATAGCGACTTTGAAATGCCGCACCCAGCGCCACGGGAATGCCTTCGGCAACAAACGCATAGCCCCCCAATAACTTATGCTGGGCGGAAAACATGTGCATCGAACCGCCCCGACCCTTACTGCATCCCGTTTCCTTCCCGAATAACTCCGCCATCACTTCTCGAGCACTGACCCCGCAACTGAGGGCGTGAACGTGATCGCGATAGGTACTAGCAACGTAGTCTTCGCCGGGGCGCATGGATTTGATCACCCCCGTCGATACGGCTTCCTGTCCGGTGTAGAGATGGACGAAACCAAACATTTTTCCCCGATAGTACATCTCGGCGCACTTTTCCTCAAACAACCGCCCGAGTACCATATCCTCGTACATCATCAAACCTTCATCTCGAGTGACGGCTGATGCGGTTATCTGGGTGTGGGGTAAGACCCGTTCCTGAACCATCGCTTTCTCCTAGCGCTTCACATTACTTCAATTACTATAGGGGATTGTTATTGGTTATTGGTTATTTGTCATTTGGGATTGGGAGTTTGGGGTTTGGGGTTTGGGTTTTGTTAGTCGTTAGTCGTTTCTCTCCCCTGCCTCCCCGGCTCCCCTTGTTGAACTCCCGAACTCCTTCCAATACAATTTGCCTTCTCAGGATACGATAAACTAAATCAGATTTTCACGGCTGAGGCAGGGGACTCGTGTTCATTCCACTGGATTACTACCGGATTTTAGGCTTACCCATCCAGGCAACGGCGGAGCAAGTCGAGCAAGCCCATCGCGATCGCGTGCGGCAAATGCCCCGTCGGGAATATTCCGACGTGGCGATCCGGCAGCGCAAACACCTGATCGATGAAGCGTTTGACGTGCTGTCCGATGCGGAAGAACGCGCCCGTTACGATGCCCGATTCTTGGCAAAAACTTACGAGTTGGACTCTCTGCCACCTACCACCGAACCTCATAGCGAAAACGGCACGGGTTCTACCCCGCCCATCCCCGAAACTTCGACCCCCAGCCTGGAAGTTGAAGACGACCCCCCCATCGGCGCGTTAATTCTGCTGCAAGAATTAGGCGAATATGAACTAGTATTAAAGCTAGGTCGCCCCTATTTGGGCGGTCAACCCACTCCGGACGAGGAACGATCGGGCTTCGAGCGAGTGGTAAGAGCGGATATCGTCCTCGCCGTTGCCCTGGCGTATTTGGAATTGGGTCGCGAGCAGTGGCAGCAAAGCCAGTACGAAAAAGCCGCAGCTTCTCTCGAAGCCGGTCAGGCGCTTCTCCTACGCGAAAGTTTATTCTCAAACGTACGCGGTGAAATGCAAGCAGACCTTTACAAACTTCGCCCCTACCGAATTTTAGAACTACTGGCGCTTCCGTTAGAGCAGAACGTGCAGCGCCAGCGCGGATTGCAACTGCTGCGGGATATGCTCCAAGAGCGCGGCGGCATCGACGGTAGCGGCGACGATCGATCGGGATTGGATACCGACGACTTTTTGCGCTTCGTCCAACAGTTGCGCCGCTATACCACTGTTGCCGAGCAGCAGCTTTTATTCGAGCGAGAAGCCCGTCGCCCGTCAGCCGTTGCCACCTACCTCGCGGTCTACGCCCTCATTGGTCGCGGGTTTGCCGAACGCCAACCGGGGCTGATCCAACGGGCGAAGTTGATGCTCATCCAGTTGGGACGGCGGCAGGACGTGCATCTGGAGCAGTCCATCTGTTCGCTACTGCTGGGGCAAACGGAGACGGCGAGTCGGGCGCTCGAACTGTCCCAGGATGAAGAGGCGATCGCCTTTATTCGAGAACAATCTCGGGAGTCGGAGGATTTATTGCCGGGATTATGCCTCTATGCCGAGCGCTGGCTGCAAGAGGAGGTTTTTCCCCATTTTCGAGATTTAGCCACCCAACGGGCTTCGCTCAAAGCCTATTTTGCCGACGAACAGGTACAAGCTCACCTAGAAGCCATGCCCGACGAAGCGGAGATGTCGAACCAGTGGGTGGTCTCCGGGATGAGTGCCGTCGCCCGTCGCTCTCTCGATCGCCCGACGATTTCGGATGCCGTGGGAGATTACCCAACAGGCGGAACTTCGACCTTAACCGCCAATCCTACCCCCAGTCCGGTGTCGGTAGATGCCACCGTGCCTTTTCCCCAAACGGTCAACGATGTGCCGCCAACCCCCTCCTACTCCGGCAGGACTGGGGTGGCGGTTGCCCCTACCCCGCCGCCGATGGCACAGCGAACCAGCGCGAGTTCGCCGATGGGAAGACCGATCGAGCGCCGTCCCCCACGATCGCGCCGAGGGCGATCGGTCAAACCCGGTCGGCTGGCACTGGTGGTCGGTGCGGGGTTGCTGAGCCTGTTTTTGTTGTTGTTCCTTCTGGGCAAAATTTTGGGATTGCTGGCAAGTGCCGTGCAATCTCTAACCGGACCCTCGTTAGATGGAGAACAGTTGGCAATTCAACTCAACCGACCGCCCATCGAAATCCCCCCCCCTCAAGCATCGGCAGCCCAGTCTCCAACGGGAGATCTGACCCCAGAGACTGCCAAACAAGCGATCGAAATGTGGTTGAAAACAAAACAAGCGGCATTCGGGTCGGGACACGAAATCGGGAAACTACCAGATATTTTGGTCGAACCCGCTCTGAGTCGATGGCGGCAGCGAGCCCAAGCCGATCGCGCCGACGGCATCTCCCGCCAATACGAACACAGTGTTACCGTTGAAAATGTGACCGTGGACGAAAAAGACAAAAATCGAGCCACGGTGGTGGCTCGGGTGCGAGAAAAAGAAACTGCCGTCCAAGGTGGTCAAACCCTGGAATCGAGCGATGACGATCTCAGCCTGCGCTACGAACTCGTCCGGCAAAACGATCGCTGGTTTGTCAAAGACTGGACGTGGGATGTTTTGAATTAGTCATTTGTCCTTGGTCATCAGTCCTTTGCTAGTGGCTTTTCTCCGCCTGGTTTCTTCCTCCTGAACTCCTGCAACTCCTGCAACTTCTGAACTCCTTTAACTTTATGGTGAAATTATCCACTCAAACCGTGTCAGAACTCGTCCCGATGACGATCGCTCCGGCGCAAGTCATTCGGGGTAAAGGGGCGATCGAAACTGCGGCAGGAACGATCGCCCGTTTTGGGAAGCGTCCCCTCATTGTGGGAGGAAGTCACACCCTCGATCTCGCTCGCACTCGCCTGCAACCCCATCTCGAACGGCACGAACTGCAAGTTTCCCTAACCTCCTACGGTGCGGATTGCGATGAAGCGGGGTTAGCAGCAATGCAAGAGGCTGTATCCGATTGTCGAGCGGATTTCATCATCGGCATCGGTGGCGGAAAAGCCTTGGATGCGGCAAAACTTCTCGCCCATCGCTGCCAATTATCGATCGTCACGATTCCCACTTCGGCAGCAACTTGCGCGGCGTGGACAGCGCTATCGAACGTCTATTCCAGTGCGGGGGCGTTTTTGTACGATGTGGGTTTAGTCAAATGCCCCGATTTACTCGTCCTCGATTACGACATCATCGCCACGGCATCGCCGCGAACGCTCATTGCCGGAATTGGCGACGCTTTGGCGAAGTGGTACGAAGCCTCAGTCAGTAGCGGGCATTCCGATCGAACGATGATTATTGCCGCCGTTCAACAGGCGCGGGTGTTGCGAGATCTCTTGTTGCAACAATCGGCGGCAGCGCTAGCAGAACCGGGAGGAACCGTGTGGCAAGAGGTTGTCGATGCGACTGTTCTCTTAGCGGGGGTTATTGGCGGCTTGGGGGGGGCGCAATGCCGCACCGTGGCTGCCCATGCCGTTCACAATGGTTTGACCCATCTAGCCGCCAGCCACGGCACGCTACACGGCGAAAAGGTTGCGTACGGTATTTTGGTACAGTTGCGCTTGGAAGAAATATTGCCAGGGAATCAACTCGCTGCGACTGCCCGATCGCAGTTGTTAAAGTTTTATAACGAAATCGGACTCCCCAAAACCTTGGGCGATTTAGGCATGGGCGACATTCCCCTATCTCAATTGCAACGCGCTGCCGAAGTTGCCTGCGCCCCCAAATCCGACATCCATCACTTACCTTTCCCCGTCGAACCCGAAGCTCTGGTTGCCGCGATGGTTTCGACGACGACTTCTGTAGGGATTGGGGAATTAAGTAATAAGTAATAAGTTAAAGTAGAAAGATTCGAGGGAGAAAAGTAGGGACGGGTTTAGCGACAAGTGGCTAGACCCATCCGAAATTTATCATCAAAACCCGTCCCTACGACAACTAACCACTAACAAACCCCAAACCCCAAACCCCAATAATGAATCGCGTTCGAGTTGCCAAAGATAAAGCGGATTTAGTCAAAGCGATCGCCACTTCTCCAGAGCGGGATTCGGCGCCCTTTGAGACCTACGCGGATGCGATCGCCTTTGCAGCGGCTTTGGGTGCGAACCGAAAACAACGATCTCCCTTGCAGGAGATTTCTAACCGCGAACCCGCACCGATCGCCCTGGAAGTTTTTCTTTCGCGAGGATACGATCGCCTGATTAAATTATTAGCGGTAACGGCAACCCAAGATCCGAAAATTCTTTCAATTACCGATCCGGCGTGCGAAACGCAGCGGTTAGAAATTTTTGAAGAATATGCCAATGCGGGATTGGCAATTTTGAAAGAAGAATTTCGGGGTGCGGTGGATTATACGGAACGGTTGATGTTAGTTGTACTGGAAGGTCGATCGGCAGCAGAATCCTTCCCAGAAGACTTCGATCTCAGTCGATTTTTGGGCTAGGAGTGCAGGAGTTTTGGGAGCGAGAAAGATGTCTGCCGGGAAATTTGAAACGACAAATCTAGGCTGGCGGTTTCAGCAATGGCAACAGCAAACGGGAGAGTGGATCGAACTCAAACTCTCCCAACTGTTCCCTGAATCTTTGCCCAACGTGCCGGACAATTCTAATAATTTCCCAAGTTGGGATTTTAGCTGGGTGGTTCGCGGTATCGGGATTCTGTTGCTTGCTGGGATGGTTGGGCTGTTAGGACGCTGGCTGTGGCAGTGGCTGAGTGGGGTACGGCTGAGAACGATCGATCGCCGATCGCCTTCTCCAGAGACACAAAAACTCGCGGTCAAAGCTTGGTTGGAACGATCGCGACAACAGCAACAAAAAGGCAATTACCGCGTGGCGTGTCGCTGTCTGTACATGGCAATGTTACAGCAATTAGATGATGCTAAAATCGTTCCCGATCGACCGAGTTTAACTGATGGAGAATACGATCGTCTCCTTCAGGAAAATCCTAAAAATTCAGCGTACAAAGTATTGCTAGAAACTCACGAACGGTTGTATTTCGGACGGCGCAAAGCAACGGCGCAAACGTTCGATCGCTGTCAGCAAGCTTATCGAGAAATTGAGGGAAAATCGTGAATTTTTCTAAACGTCGATTGGCAATTCTGGCGGCGATCGCTCTGGTTTGTCTCGTTGTTCTGACGTTTTTCCTCGCACCCAGTCGCGATCGGCTCAGTTCCGGTTCGACCTACAGTCGCGCTCCCGATGGTTACGGTGCGTGGTACGCTTTTATGGAAAAGCAGGGAACTCCGGTGCGGCGTTGGGAGCGATCGTTTGCTGCTTTGGAAAAACAAGCCTCGATAACGTTATTGCGGGTTCGCGGCGGTTTTGGTGAATCGCAACTCAATTCTGCGGAACAACAGTGGATCGAACGGGGAAATACTCTCGTCACATTGGGTGTTTGGCAACCCGTGACGGAAGCACCTTTTAGCAGTTCAATTGAAAGTTCGCAAGGTGAGGTTAAAATTGAAACCGGACGGCGTGCTTCTTTAGAGAAAGAACAAAGTCAACTTTTGGGCGATCGATTTGGAGCGATCGTTTGGGAAGAAACCATCAAAAAAGGACGGGCAATTTGGATCGTAACGCCTCATTTTGCTGCCAATGCTTATCAAAATGAGCCGGGAAATTTTTCCTTGCTCGCCCAAATTTTAACTGAAACAGATCGACCGATTTGGGTAGACGAATACCTGCACGGCTATCGAGATCCAGAGGATAAAAAAGAAGAAGTGACGATCGAGAATTGGGTAGACTATTTAGCTCAAACGCCTTTATTACCGATCGCCGTCCAAGGGGGAATTATACTACTGGTGGCGATCGTCGCTCAAAATCGCCGCTTCGGTCGCCCGCAACCGATCGATCCTCCCGAAACTAATAATAGCAAAACCTACATTCAAGCACTGGGTAGCGTTTTACACAAAGCTGGCAGCCGTGAATTCGTCGCGAAAACAATTGGCAAAGCCGAGCAATTGGCACTGCAAGAGCATTTGGGTTTGGGAACGAATCTGTTAGAACCGGAAGCGGTATTGCCAGCGTGGGAGGTGCAAACCGGACGCAGTGCCGCCGAACTCCAATCTCTTTTGCAGTCTTCTTCAAAACGGAAATTGAGGAGCGATCGTCAGTTGTTAAATTGGTTGGAAAAGTGGAAAACTCTTCGGAAGTAATAAGTAATAAGTAATAATGACTGTCGATCGCACCCCCATCGCTCAAATTTGCCAAGCCTTAAATAAAATTGTCGTCGGTCAAACGGCAGTTGTCGAGCAACTGCTCGTTGCCTTTCTCGCTGGCGGACATCTGATTTTAGAAGGCGTGCCGGGAACCGGAAAAACGCTGCTGGCGAAGGCGATCGCCAAGCTGATTCGAGCCGACTTTCGGCGGGTACAATTGACACCAGATATCCTCCCTGCCGATATTTTGGGAACGAATATTTTCGACCTCAACAGCCGTCGTTTTACCTTGAAAAAAGGTCCGGTTTTTACGGACATTCTCCTCGCCGACGAAATCAATCGCACGCCGCCGAAAACGCAATCGGCATTGCTCGAAGCGATGGAAGAAAAACAAGTCACTTTAGATGGAGAAAGTTTGGCACTATCGCCGCTGTTTTGGACGATTGCCACCCAAAATTCCCTAGAATTTGAAGGCACGTATCCACTCCCGGAAGCTCAGTTAGATCGGTTTTTATTTAAGTTAGTTGTCGATTATCCCGATCGGGCAGCAGCCAAGCAAATGTTACTCGCACAACAAAGCCGATCAATCGATATTAACCGAATTAAACCGATGGCCACTGTCGAACAGATTTTAAACGCCCGTCAAGAAGTCACTAAAGTCACCGTTACCGAGAAGATTTTGGATTATTTAATCGCCTTAGCCGAGCGATCGCGACAGTCTCCCGATTTGGCATTGGGGGCATCACCGCGATCGACCGTTCTCTGGTTGCGTGCCAGTCAAGCGCATTCTTGGATGCAAGGACGCGATTACGTCACGCCCGATGATGTCAAAGCCGTAGCTTTACCGTTGTTACGCCATCGCTTAATTCTCAAACCCGAAGCTCAACTCGATGGGTTGGCAATTGATGCGGTTATTTCGGCAATATTAGCCCAAGTTTCCGTTCCCCGATAGCCGATCGAACTTAAGAATCTCCCTCGGGTCTCGGTTCCACATCCACATTAGGAATGAGTTCGTCCGTAGAGCGGATGATATCCTCATCTTGAGACTTTTTCGGATTAAAAATTGTCTCGATCGCCTCATCTAAAGTCGGCGCCATGATGATACTATCTTTATATGCCACCACTACGCGAACTAGCGTCGGCAAACTATTGGCTTCGGCTTCCAAATAAATCGGTTCGACATAGAGTAGTGATTGCTCGATCGGGATGACCAAAAGATTGCCCTTAATCACCCGCGAACCTTGCTGATCCCACAGCGAAAACTGTTCTGATATCTGCGGTTGCTGGTTAATTCGCGCTTCAATTTGTCCCGGACCGAACACCAGTTCTTGTTTGGGAAACTGATAGAGTAACAATTTCCCGTAATTTTGTCCGTCGGAACGTCCTGCCAACCAAGCGATTAAATTATTCCGTTTCGTCGGGGTAATAGGACTGAGCAAAATAAACTCTTCCGAAGTTGCCGTGGGTAACTTCATAATTAGGTAATAAGGTTCGACGATTTGGGATTCGTCGCGATAGATTTCCGTAGGAATTTGCCACTGATCCTCTCGATTGTAAAAAACCTGGGGATCGGTCATATGGTAAGTTAATAACCGTTCTGCCTGGACGTTAAAAAAATCGACCGGATAGCGCAGGTGGACGCGGAGAGATGTCGGTAACTTTTCGATCGGCTCAAATAAACCGGGAAAGATTTTTTGATAGGTTGCCACGATCGGATCGGTGGGATCGACAACGTAAAACTTCACCGTTCCGTTGTAAGCATCTACCACCACTTTGACCGAATTGCGAATGTAGTTAAACGAATGAGAACCCGGATCGGAATAGGGATAGCGATCGCTAGTGGTATACGCATCGATAATCCAGTACAAATAATTACTAGACGGATCGGATTCTCCCGGACGATCAAGATTGGCATCGGCGATGGTTAAATACGGCTGGTCGTAGCGGAGAAACGGGGCGATGTGGCGAATGCGATCGGCAATATTGCGGCGAAACAGAATCTTTGTTTCTGGCGTGAAATTGTTCGTAAACAGCATCCGCCAATCTCGCAGGTAGATGGCAAAAATAACGCGCCGCCAACCCGTTCCTAAAGAAATGCCGCCCCGTCCGTCATAGGTATTGTAGGCATTATCATCGCCTTGGGGATAGTCGAACTCGAGGGTATTCGTCGAGGTCATCACGTGGGTATTGGTTAGTTCGCCGTAATAAATCCGGGGATAGCCCAATGGAATACTGACGCGAACGTTGGGATCGTCAACTTCGATCGGACTGTTGGGTTCTTGACCCGTCGGCACGTTCGCTCCGATGCCTCGGACGAAATATTCCGGCAGTCCGCTGGGCGCCACCGTATTCACCGGGCTCATGGTGAACCCGAAACCGTGGGTATACACTAAATGCTTGTTGATCCACGTTTGGGCTTGTTCCGGAATGGCGCTAGCGTCCAATTCCCGTGCGGCGACGATCGCTTGTCGAGATTCGACCCGCTGGGGATTGTCGGGTGTGGGTTGCCGCCGCAGGGTGTAGCGATCGATGTGGGCACTGGGAAATCGATAGTACAGCCGAATTTGCTGGAGTTGGCGATTGGTTTCCAACAAGGGACGCGCATCCCACAGGCGGATATTGTCCAGAGTCAAGGCATTGGCTTTGAGATCGGCTGGCTTCAGCGTGCCAGAGGGATCGAAGGTTTTAGCTTCAATGGCAGATAAATTAAAGCCGTTGCGCGTAAATTCGATACTGCGTTGGATGTAGGGTCTTTCAAAGGCGAGTTCGTTGGGCTGTACGGCTAAACGCTGGACGGCTTCAGGAACCAGCCAACTTGCCGTGACGGCAGTGATAAAGTAAACCGCGAGGGTCTCTGCCGGAGGAATGACGGGGGCAAAACGGCGTTTGGGACTTTTTTCGGCGGGGGGAATGGCAAAAATTGCCCGCAAGAACAGCATCAGGGCGATCACCACGCCTAGCAGGCTTAAAATCGTATCGGCATTCAAGCGCACCATCACATCGGTGTAACTGCCACCGTAGATCACCCCATCGGAAGAGTACAGCAATTCGTAACGCTCCAAAGCGTACCGAAAGGCAACTGCCAGCATCACACCGCCAAATAGACCCTGGATATGCCGCTTTTGCGGTCGGGCAAAGCCAGGAAACCGACCCTCGCTCAGGGCGTTGCCGGAGAGGATGTAGACTAAAGCCACGGCAAACAGGGCAAACACCATCGTGCTAAACAGCCAAACTTCCAGCAGTTCGCCTAACGGTAAGCTAAACGTATAAAAGCTCAGATCCCGTTGAAAAATCGGCTCGACGGTATTAAAAAGCGTCGGTTGGAAAAATTGCAAAACCTGCATCCAATGTGCCGATAAAATCGTGCCGAACCCCAAACTGAGGAGAACCGCACCGATCCACACGCCCAATTCGGGAAGAAAGACCAAGACGATCGAAAATCCGATGGGAATGCCGAGGCGAATCGGCTGTTGCGGCAACGCAGCGAACTGCTGACTGATCCATCGAAATGTGAGGCGCGGGGGTAATGCGGGCAACAGTAAGGGATCTGTATAATCAGGATGCCAGAGATCGGCAGCGATCGCCCCACAGTGCCAGAGAAGGCAGGTAATGCCCATACCAAATCCCAGACTGGCGGCAATTAAGGCGAAAATTTCTAACGGCGGAGTTAGGGGGAGAAAGCGGCGATTGTCCGACGACAGCCACACCGCATCTTGTTTGAGATCTTTCCAGTCTCGGGGGTATTTAAAGCGGCGGGTCAGCCAAAGATTGCCTCCTAAAAAGGCAAAGGTGAAACCCAGTACCACCGTCCAAATTGCCCCTTGGGTGAGGATGCGTAATAGAAACGCATCGAAATACCCGAGTTTGCGAAACCACAGCCCCTCGGCGATGGGACGCACCGCAAGATCGATCGCCAATACGCTCCCCAAGAGGACGACGATCGATTTGCCGATAAGCTGCCAAATTCCCTTCTTCATGGTTTGCTATCCGATTTCGTCAGGATCGGTACCGAGCGATCGCAGTTGCTCTCGGAGTTTTTCGATTTCTTGCTGGGCGCGTTCCTTTTGCTGGCGCTCGTTTTCGGCACGTTCTTCCGGTGTCGGCACGAGTTCCCCTGCCGCACTCCAAAACCGCAACTGCGAGTTGTGAATCCCTAAAAATAGCTCCAACTGCTCGCTCCACAACCAACCCGCCTCTGTAGGTTCGATGTCCCGATACTGACTGCTAACCAGACGAAATCCCTGAAACTCCAAAGTATCTGGGTGAAACCAAAAGTATTCTGGGGTGCGGAATGTATTTTGGTAAAGTTGTTTTTTCTCGTGGCGATCGACCTGGGCCGTACTGTTCGAGAGCATTTCGACGATGACATTGGGATATTTACCCTCTTCCGCCCACAGCATCCAACTGCGGCGAGGACGATTCTCGGTTCCCAACACCACGAAAAAGTCCGGACCGCGAAACTCTCGGGTGGTAATGCGATCTTCTCTATAATAGATCGTCAGGTTTCCCGTGGCGTAAAAGTCGGTACGTTCTCGCCACCACCATTTCAGGCACGCCAACAACAGTTCAATTTGGTCTCGATGCAGATCGCTTTCCAACTCCGGTTCGTCGCTCTCTAAATCGCACGGTGGAATGATAATACCTTCCGCTTCGGCAAAGGCGGCAATGTCCTCGGCAGTGGGGGAATGGCGGGCGAGGGTCATGGCGATCGCGCTCTCTATCAGCTACCTTATAAATTTTAAGGGAATGGGTAATGGGTAATTGGTAATTGGCAAACATCTTCTCCCCCGGCTCCCCCGGCTTCCCCGGCTTCCCCGGCTTCCTTCCTCCTTCTGCCCGAACATGCACCATTCATACAGATCTGTTATCGATCGCCGATCGGTTGATTGCTGGGTTTAATGTTTCTCCAGCGAAGGATCTGCTCGTTGCCGTCTGCAATCCGCACTGCCAGCACCCGATTTGACAATTCGTTCGAGGAAGATGCCAGAGGGCAAACCGCTTCGCACGCTGTTGGCGCGATTCTTCTGCGCAGACGCAACGCCATCGAACCCGAAAGGGGACTGGTATGGAGATCGGACCATCCATGTGACTGGCTGTCCGTTGGTTTCCGATGGAATTGCGATCGGCTAAGTTGGATAATAGATAGTGAATAGTGACTGAACGAACAAACTCATGAATCCCAGCCGTCCGTCTTACTCTCTCACGGCACGCACGTTGAAAACAGTTGGGGCGATCGTAATTATCGCTTCCCTCGTCGATTATCTCGTCCTGCCCATTCCCTTTCAGCCTCTCGACTTGCCCTGGCGCGTCCAAATTGCTACTCAAATCGTCGATCGCGGTATCATCCCCATGATGGGATTGGGTTTCCTGTTTGCCGGCTATTGGGTTGCCAGCACCACCACCAGCGCCGCTCCTCCTCAGAACAAATTACTCGATATGCGCTTCTGGGCGCTAGTCCTGTCCAGTTTGTTGGGATTGTTTTTCCTGATTTTAGCCCCGTTGCACCTACGAGATGTCAGCGTAGCTAGCAACCAAAGACTCGCGCAAATCAGCCAAGAAGCTCAAAATCAGGAAGCTCAACTCGAAACTCAACTCGGTAGTGAGGAGTTACAGCAACGCATCGAACAGCAAAAAGAAGCGCTCAAAGCCGTTGCTGCCGATGAAACCCAACGTCAAGCCCTGATCGACAATCCGGCAACGCCACCGGAACTCAAAAAAATCTTGCAAGAGTCAAAAGAAAATCCCCAAGCTCTAGAAGATTACCTGAATCAGCAAGCTCAAGCCCTGCCCGATCAGCTCACCACTCAATTGCGCGAACAAAAGCAAACTGCCGAGCAACAAATTCGCTTGAATGCCTGGAAGTCAGGTTTGCGGATTGGCGTGAGTAGCTTGCTGCTGGCGATCGGTTACATTATCATAGGCTGGACCGGACTCAAAGGTATGATGGGAGGCATCCGAGCCAAAAGCAAGCCGTCGATGGGTTAAGTTGCCATCTTTTTAAATCGCGCTTTTCCTGGGGAGATTTCGTTCGCTCCGAACCCCAGAGTCGCAATGGCTTTGCATCCCTTGGCAAATTTTCGGGCGATCGCCGCTCGAGTCGAACCGTCGAGACAGTCGAGTTTTCCCGACCCGAGCTGGTGGAGATTCGCCTGTGAGATCGCCCCCTGAACCCACGCGCACCATGTTTTCGATCTATATCCTGACTCATAACGAAGAGATCGATATTGCGGCTTGTATTGAGTCAGCGCAATTGTCCGATGACATTATCGTTGTCGATTCTTACAGTCGCGATCGCACCGTCGAAATTGCCAAACGCTATCGGGTTCGCCTCGTCCAGCACGCTTTTGAATCCCACGGCAAACAGCGTACCTGGATGCTGCGCGAAGTTCCCACCCAACACGACTGGGTTTACATCCTCGAAGCCGATGAACGGATGACCCCCGACTTGTTCCGGGAATGCGAGGACGCGGCAAAGAGCGATCGCTACATCGGCTATTACGTGGCGGAACGAGTGATGTTCATGAATCGCTGGATTCGCTACAGCACCCAATATCCCCGCTACCAACTCCGACTGTTCCGCAAAGATCGCGTCTGGTTCGACGATTACGGTCACACGGAACGGGAAGTGTGCGACGGCGAAACGGGTTTCTTAACAGAAACGTATCCCCACTATACCTGTAGCAAAGGACTCTCGCGCTGGATCGACAAGCACAATCGTTATTCTAGCGACGAAGCCGCCGAAACCCTGCGCCAACTCCAACAAGGGTCGATCGATTGGCACAAATTATTCTTCGGCAAAACCGAAGTCGAACGGCGGCGAGCGCTCAAAGATCTCTCCCTCCGCTTACCCTTTCGACCCCTCATCCGGTTTTTATATATGTATTTCATCCTCAAAGGATGCTTGGATGGCAAAGCCGGATTTGCGTGGTGTACCTTACAAGCTTTTTACGAATATCTGATTTTGCTCAAAGTTGAAGAGTTACAGCAATTGTTGAAAGCCGAGGACAAAAGGCAAAAGGCAGAAGAACGGACAGAAGTCAGGATGTAAGGGGATCGAAAACCAGCAACTCGCCACTCACAAATCCCAAGTTTATCGCTATTTTGGACAATGGTATTCTATTGCCGCATGCAGTAGGGGCAACTTTCCTCTCCTTCCCCGATCGATCTCGGACAAAAACAGGAAAATTGCCCCTGAAAACACCAACTCAGTTGTTAGAAAAAAGTATTGGATTTTAAACTTTCTGGGATGGCTTATTCGGCTTCTGCCGTTGCCAATTCGGTGCTGCCGCGAGTGCGACGACGAGTTAGGGTATTAAACAGCATTTGACCGATGGCTTTAACTAAATTGCCTTCGAGTTCTTGGAACATCTTCATGTTCAATCCGAAAGCATCATTAGCTTCTTCGACAATGCGATCGGCAGTTGCCTGGTCGATGGGCATTTCATCGAGGGATTGACGGTAAGTGTTTTTGAACGCTTTCTCGTCGGAAATATCGTCAAACTCGTAAAAGGCCGTTCCTTCACCCTCGCTTAAGTTCATCCCTCGTTGGGCAATTCCTTTGAGGATTTGTCCGCCGGAGAGATCGCCTAAATACCGGGTGTAGGAGTGGGCAATCAACAGTTCGGGGGCTGTATTAGAAATTTCTCGAATGCGTTTGACGTACTCTTGTCCGGCAGCCGAAGGCGCAATTTGGTCGCGCCAGTTCCGTCCGTAATAGTACGCCAGATCTTTTTCCAAACTCGCTTTGCGGTTGAGTTCGGGGAAGTAAATCTTAGAAACGATCGGGTGGTTGCGATGGCGTTCCATCTCTTCTTCCATCGCCGAATACACGAAGTAGAGATTGGCTGCCAACTTCCGATAAGAAGTCTTCTCTACCACGCCCTTTAAAAAACACTTGACAAAACCAACGTTTTCTGCCATTGTGTGAGACTTTTTCGTCCCTTCACGCAATTGGGTTGCTAGATTAATGCTCATACTAAAAAATTTCAGTCTCGAATCTTAACGGTCGGCGTATCAATCGTTACAGAAACTAAAAAACCGCCTAGTTGCTTAGAGTAAACTGATTTAAGGCAAATTTTTATTAAGAATTCTGAAGGTTTTGGGTTGGTCATTTGTCATTCGTCATTCGTCATTGGTCATTTGGGGTTTGGGGTTGGGGGTTTGGGGTGGGTAATTGCTAGTCGCGCTTTTGCGCTTTTGCTTTCTTCCCCTGCCTCCCCGGCTTCCCCTGCTCCCCCCGCTTCCCTGCCTCCCCTGTTCAAGAAAGCTCCCTCTAGACGGGTCACTGTTCCTCCGGCGGTTCTGAAGGAGATTCAGAGGTGGGCAGTGCCGAAAAGTCTCGTCCGGCGAGGGTGTGGAGTCGATCGAGTTTGCCCATCGCCCATCGGGCGGTTTCGCTAACTTCGCGATCGCCGTCGGCACTGGCGTGGTTTAACAACTGGGCGACTTGACCCATCAAATCGTAAACGCGGGTTAAATCCCGAATGGCATTTTTGCGGACCTCGGGATTTTCATCTTGGAGGGAGACGGCGAGGGCGCGATTCATGGGTTTGAGAGTGCGGACGCCGATTTCGGAGAGGGCGGCAAGGATTAGGCTGCGCTGGGCGGAATCGGAATCTAGGGTTAAATCCACTAGGGGTTGGATGGCGCGGGAGTCGCCGCACTGTCCCAATTCCCAGATCGCTTGACGCCGCTTCACCGGATCGCGGCTGTGGAGATCCCTAATTAAAGTTTCGACGATGCCGATGCGACGCAGGGGGGTGGTGTTCTGCACTTCGGGATCTTCGTCTGCCGATGTGGGGGGTTCGTCAGGGACGGATTCCGCGCGGGCTTCCGTGGCGATCGAGTCGTCGGGATGGGTAAACGGGATGGGATCGGCGAGATCGGGGGTCGGAGAGATCGGGCAATGGCGTTTTCTGCGCCGATACAGGATGCTGCCCGTCAATAACAGCACGCCCACACCTCCAGTCCACCACACCCAGTGCGGGTGCTGCCCGGCGGCAGACCCGATGGATTTCCAGGAAAAGACCCCATCTGCCTTCGGACTCGAGGTGGCGGCTGCGACCGAAATCGGGGCATCTGGGACGGGCGAGAAAATCGGCAGGGAGCTCGCATCCATCGAATTCACTCGGGCTGGGGTGTCGCCCAAGCACAACGCCAGAGCTAATAGCGCGATCGACCGCATTATTGTAGACCCTCATCCAAGCGAGGGAGGGACGAACTCGAAGACGAACTGATGGGAATGGAGATCGTGACGGTGGTTCCCTGGTTTTTTCCCGCACTCCACAGCGAAATTCTCCCTCCCATTAACTCCAACAGGTTTTGGGCGATCGCCAATCCCAAGCCATTACCATCGCGGGGGCGAGTTTTCGAGCCGTCCCCCCAGCCGAAGGGTTGAAACAAGCGATTTTGCCGATCGGGATCGATGCCGATGCCGGAATCGCGGATGACAATCAGGGCTTGGGGCGCATTGTCAGATTCGGAAGGTTTGACCTGAACGGAGATGGAGATCGTCCCCTCTTCGCTAAATTTCACGGCATTGTTGAGAACGTGGCGAAAGACGTGCTGGAGTTTTTCCGGATGGGCTTGGACGATGATGGGCAACTTGCGCTTGGGGCGATCGACCTGCAAGCCTTTATCTTCCATTTGGGGAATTTGCGTGGCGATCGCCGCATCCAGACAGCTATACAAGTCTACCGGATAAGTTTCCAGATAGACATCGCCCCGCTTGAGGCTCGCCAGATCTAACATATCGTTAATTTTTTCCAGCAAGCACATCGCCGAAGCATCCACTTGGCGGAGCATATCCATCTCCTCTTGACGGGTTTCGCAGAAGCCGTCGAGAACCAAACGCAAAAAACCGATCAGCCCGTTCAGAGGAGTTCGTAGTTCGTGAGAGACGTTATTTAAAAACTCGTCTTTGAGTTGATTGAGTTCTTTTTCCCGCTTCAAAGCGCGGTGCAGTTCGTTTTGCAGTTGCATGAGTTGCGAATTGGTCGATTCGAGTTCGGCAGTCCGGGTATGCACGCGGGTTTCCAGTTCTTGATTGAGTGCTTGCAAGCTGGTTTGAGCTTGCAGGCGATCGTGGATTTCCTGCTGGAGTTTGGCATTTTGGGCTTGCAGTTGCTTCTGCTGTTGGCGCATAGTCAGTTGCGTGCTGACCCGCACCAGAACTTCGGGAATTTGCACGGGCTTGGTGATGTAATCCGCCCCGCCCACATCGAAGGCTAACACCTTATTCTTAGAATCGTCTAACGCGCTCAGGAAAACCACGGGAATATCGTAGGTCAAATCGTCAGCTTTGAGGTGGCGGCAGACTTCGTACCCGCTCATGTCCGGCATCATGATGTCCAGCAAAATCAAATCGGGGAGCATCGTCCGGACGGATTCGAGCGCCATTTTGCCGGAAGTGGCTTGTCGGACTTCGTACCCTTGTTTGACCAGGATGGTCGAGAGCAAATACAGGTTTGCCGGCGTGTCATCGACGAGTAAGATCCGGGCAAGCGGGGTTGAATGGAGATCGGCTGTCATCGTTGTTTCACCCTGGATTCGTCACAACGGTCTCGATCGCGGTTTGGCGTTCTGCAGTTAAAGCCATTTCCACTTGGCGATACTCGCGTTCCAATAAAGGGACTAGAGCCATAGCTCCGTCGAGGTCGCCCGTGCGACTGGCAGCCTCGATGCGAGCGCTAGCAGAGGACAGGGGAAATGCCCCCACGGCGGCACTGGTGGATTTGAGGGAGTGGGCAGCATCTTTGAGGGCGGTGCCATCGCGATCGCTGACGGCTCGGTGCAGCTTGGCGAGGAGTTTGGGGGTTTCTTGCAGGTAGAGATCGATCGTCTCTTCCAGAGCGTCGATCTCCCGCAAGTTTTGCAGGACGATCGGGCATAAGGTATCCGCCGCATTGCCGTATCTGTTGCCCTCGGATGGCGGTGGGTTGGTGCCGTCCTCGTCGGGAAGTTCCCGTAGCCACTCCGTCGGCGCGTCCCGCATCAGCGCCCTGACCAACTCGTCCACCTGAATCGGCTTGCTGATATAGTCGTCCATACCCGATCTCAGGCAGGCTTCGCGATCGCCCTGCATGGCGTTTGCCGTCAGCGCGATCAGGCGCGGTCGTTCCTCCTTCGTCCACTGGCGACAAATCTTCTCCGCCGTTTCCAAACCGTCCATCACCGGCATCTGCACGTCCAACAACACCACATCGTAGCGCTGTCGGTGGAGGGCGTCGAGGACTTCCAACCCATCGCCGACCACATCAATGCGGTAGCCCATGCGAGCGAGGGTTTGGCTGGCCACCTTCTGATTGACGGCGTTGTCTTCTGCCAGGAGAATCCGCAAGGGCAGGCGCTGGGCGAGGGAGCGATCGAATTGCCGGGTTTCCGGGGCGGGTTTGACCCACAGGGGACGATCGCTGAAGACGCTAGCCAGGGCGTTGTACAGTTGAATCTGCTTGATCGGCTTGTTGAGAAATGCAGCAAATTCGACATCGGTGGCGTGGAGTTCGACCAACGACATCCCCAGGGAGGTGAGCATCACCAAAGGCAGGTGTTGGCAGTGGGGAAAGGCGCGAATGTGTTGGGCGAGGGCGAGACCGTCCATGTGCGGCATTTGCATATCGAGAACCGCCAAGTCGAAGATTTCGCCCTGTTGGAGAACCTCTAACGCTTCGGCAGCCGAAGCAACGGCGTGGGGTAGCATTCCCCACGATCGGGTTTGTAAGGTTAAAATTTTGCGGTTGATGGGGTGATCGTCCACGATCAGCAACCGCTTGCCGTCGAGTTCGGCACTTTCGGGCTGGCGATCGGCTATTCCCGGCACGGATTCGGCAACAACGGTGAAAAAGAACGTCGAGCCGGACTGGCGAGGGACTCCCCCATCAAGGCGATCGTCTGGCGGGGGAGGATTTCCAGCAACGGCGCCTCCACTTTCCACCCACATCCGACCGCCCATCATTTCGGCAAGGCGCTTGCCGATCGCCAATCCCAGCCCCGTCCCCCCGTACTGGCGGGTGGTGGAAGAATCCACTTGGCTGAAGGAGCGAAACAGGCGGTTCATGCGATCGGGCGGAATGCCAATCCCCGTATCGCGCACGGCAAATTGAATTTCATAGCGCGGATGTTCGGTTTCCCCCTCAGTATCCTCATTCAGGGGGCGAGCGGTGACCGAGACCACCACTTCCCCCCGTTCGGTAAATTTGACGGCATTGGCTACCAAATTCACCAGGATTTGGCGGACGCGGGTGATATCGCCGAGCAGCGTCGCTGGGGTGGGGGGCGATATCAGGTAGCCCAACTCCAACCCCTTCTGAGTAGCTTGGGGTGCTAGCAAGTCCAGGGATTCTTCGATGCACGATCGCAAATCGAAAGGATGGCATTCCAGTTCCAATTTCCCCGACTCGATTTTAGAAAAGTCGAGAATGTCGTTGATCAGCGACAGCAGGGCATCGCCGCTACTGCGAATGGTTTGGACGAAATCTTGCTGTTCGGGGTTGAGGTGAGTATCCAGCAGCAATCCCGTCATCCCGATCACCGCATTCATCGGTGTGCGGATTTCGTGGCTCATGTTAGCCAGAAACTCGCTTTTGGCGCGGGTGGCGGCGAGGGCTTCGTCTCGGGCTTTTGCCAGTTCGGCGGCGGCTTGTCGGCGTTCGAGTTCGCCACCGATCCACTGCGCCATCAATTTCAACAATTCCAAGTCTACGGCTTTGAACGGTTCGGCGAGGGGTGTCGTGCTAGCAAAGCTGAGAGTTCCGCAAACGCGCCCGCCGACGATAACGGCGGTTCCCAGGTAGGCTTCGATCTCGAACGGGCCGTAGCGGGGGCGTTCGGTCAAGCCGCTGGCTTGGAAAAACTCGAAATAGCGGGGTTCGGCAGAAGTGACCGTGTTGGCACAGGCAGTTTGGCTTAACTCGAGGATACTCCCTTTGGCGATGCCGGGTTGGGGGGCTTGGGCTTCCAGGACTTCCAGGCGATCGCCGTCAAGTCGGGATAAGATGGCGATCGGCAGTCCGAACCGCAGCCGTCCCAAGGCGAGCAAGCCTTGGAGGCGTTCTTCAAAGTTGAGTTGCCGCGACGAGGTGACTTTGTAGATCGAGCGGATCGAGGCTTCGCTTTGGCGCAGATCCCGTTCGGCGTGTTTGCGCTCGGTGATGTCCCGCCAGAGGGTGACGATTTCAACCACGTCCTGGGTTTGGGGATCGTAGAGGGGGCGATGGGTGGTTTCGACCCAAACGTACTGACCGTTTTTGTGGCGGAGGCGATAGCTGAGGGTGAGTGCCGAGTCTCGGACGTTGGCATTGGCAAGGTTGAGGCGGTTTAAGTCTTGCGGGTGGAGGAAATCGTAGAAGTTTTTGCCGATTGCTTCCTCGGGTTTGTATCCCAGCAAGGGTTCGCAGGCGGGAGAGATGTAGAGAAACGTGCCGTCTGGGGCTTGTCGGGCGATGGTTTCGGTGGAGGTTTCGGCAATCAGTTGGTAGCGAGCTTCGAGATCTTTGAAGTCTCGCTCGAGGCGGCTGCGAGCGTCTACAATGCGATCGATCCCGGCAGCGATCGCCTCGATAGAATTAGTGGAGGGTTCCCAGGACAATCCGGATTCCCGACAGGCTGCTTCGACGGTTTTCGCCAGACGAGCGAGCGGCAACTGCCAAGGCTGGCGGTAGAACCACAGCCAAGGGACGATCGCCGCTCCAGCCGCTAAAAAAGCCCCCCAATCGAGGAGGTTCGGCAGTTCCAATGGTTGGAGCGGCATTGCCCACGCGCAACTCGGCAGGATTTGACTCCAAATTGCCACAGTCGCGCCGATCGTCATCCACAAGGTTTGGGTTCGTAATTTCATGAGGTCGTCCCTCAAGGTTGCGAGGAATGAAAGAACAAGGGAGTTCGAGCGTGAGATGACCCAAAACGAAGATACCAAGCCCCTCCAACGCTGGCGATCGATCTTGGGCGGCGGTGAAGCCGATGGCATTGGCGCGGAGGTGGGGAGCGAACGAGAACGCGCGATCGATCGGGCGCTGCAAGCTCTTTACGATGCGGACGAACGGCACGGTCGTTTGGGGCGTTCTGCTCCCAACGTTGCCCGGTGGCTGGGAGATATTCGCACCTATTTTCCCAGTTCGGTGGTGCGCGTCCTGCAACAAGATGCTTTAGAACGGTTGCAGTTGCGCCAACTGTTATGGGAACCGGAACTGCTGGAGGCGGTGACCCCCGACGTGCATTGGGTTGCCGATTTGCTCGCGCTCAAACAAGCGATCCCCGATAACACTAAGGATACCGCAAGGCAGGTGGTCGAGGGGGTGGTAGAAACTTTACAGCGCCGTTTGACGCCTCCCACCCAAGCGGCGATTTCGGGTCGTTCGATCCGAACGCAACGCCGCTGCCGTCCCCGCCTTAGCGATATTGACTGGCATCGGACGATTCGCGCCAACCTGAAACACTACCAACCACAATACCGCACCCTCATTCCCGAAACGATCGTCGGCAGCCATCGGCGGCGATCGTCCCTGCACGATCTTATCCTTTGTATCGACCAGAGCGCTTCGATGGCAACTTCGGTCATCTACGCTAGCATTTTCGGAGCCGTTTTGGCGTCCCTCGATGCCGTAACGACGAAGTTAGTGGCGTTCGATACTTCGGTGGTAGACTGGAGTGATCGCCTCGGCGATCCCGTCGAGATTTTGTTCGGCATCCAACTCGGCGGCGGCACGGATATTCACCAAGCCCTCTCCTACTGTCAGGGATTAATCCACCGTCCTTTAGAAACGATTTTAGTCCTCGTCAGCGATTTGTACGAAGGGGGCAATGCCGAAGAAATGCTGAAGCGAATGGCAATGCTCGTTAATTGGGGGGTGAAAGTCATCGTTTTATTAGCGTTGAATGACGAAGGGACGCCCAGTTTCGATCGCCACAATGCCGATCGTTTGGCACAACTCGGTATCCCCGCTTTTGCCTGTACGCCCGATGGATTTCCCGAGTTGATTGCTGATGCAATGGGTAATTGATAATTGCTAATAGGTAATTGACCAACCCCCAACACCAACTAACCACTAACCACTAACTCTTAGCTTTGTTTTCAAACCAAGTAATCACTTGTTCGACGGTTAAATCGGCCATCGGAGTTTGAGTTTCGGCGGCTGTTTGGGCGAGAGGTTTTTGGGCGGAAACGACGAGATTGCTGAAAAATTGAGTAAAGTTGGCGTCGAGATCGATTTGCGGCTCGAGGCGATCGTCTTGTTGTATCCAGAGTGCCACTTCTTCCGGCGAGATCGATTCGATCGGTTTCCCCGTTTCTCGAGAAATTTGCTGAAGTGATCGCAAGGCATAAATGGCAAGTCTCGCCATAAATTTGTCTTTGGAAACCAGCAGCGCAGCATCAACTTTTTTCGCTTCTTCAGAGGTTAAAAATTCAGGAAAATCAGTCATATTTATAGCTCTCAGTCGTCAGCCGTCAGCTGATAAGCTTTTGTCCCAACTGATAAAACTTATAGCATTTTTCGGTTCAAGAGTATGTTTTTCAAGATTGAGGAAATTGATAGGCAGACTCGAATGAAAATTCAAGGGTTTGACTCCCTCTGCTCCCCCGGCTCCCCCGGCTCCCTCTGCTTCCCCGACTCTCTTCTGCCTTTAACCCCATTACCCATTACCATAAAAAAAGAATTCGATCGAAAATCCAGATTCTCCATCCCTGCATGTCTCGATACGACCATCCTTGCTTGAAGATCGCGATCGCCCCGCTCTCCATCACCCAAGATCCCCATTTTGCCATGTGGGTGTTGCAAGCACCCTATCTGTCGGGCTACGTTCACCACGACAGCACCTGGACGGAGGATTTAGCCCAACTCTGGTACGCTTGGCAACAACTTTTCAGCTGGCAATTATTGCCCTCCCCCCTACTGCCCAAAACGCCCGGAGACTTGCTCTCCGCTTTTAAGAATAACGCCAGCACGAGTTATAGCAGCCTGCTGATGCAAAAATTGGGGTTAAATTTGTGGCAGTGGTTGTTTTCCGGACCGGTGGCTCGCAGTTTCGATCGCTCTCAGGGCATTGCCATGGGACAGAACAAACCCCTGCGATTGCGCCTGGATTTGCGATCGCCCCATCTCATCGGGTTGCCGTGGGAAATCCTGCAACCGCAACCGGGGAAATCGGCGGTTGCCTTGAGCCAACACCTGCTCTTCAGTCGCACCACCAGCGAGGTGGAAAGCCTGTCTCTGAGGCAGGCAACCGATACACTCAATATTCTCCTAGTCCTGGGACAAGAGTCAACGGAGCGCTACCTTCCCGAGTTGCAACTGGAACAAGAAGCCAGTTTGCTCTCGGAGATTTTCGATCGCTGCGCTCTGGAGGAAAGCACGGTTCCCTATCTCGTCCAAACCCTGATTCAGCCGACGGTTGCCGAACTGATCGATCGCTTGGAATCCCAGGAAATCCACATTTTGCTGTATGCGGGTCACGGGGTTCCCGCACCCGATGGCGGACGGCTGTTTCTGGGCTCGGAGACGACCCTGAGCGGGACGGAACTGGCGCAGGTGTTAGTCCGCACCCAAGTGACCCTGGCGGTGTTTAACTCCTGTTGGGGAGCGCAAAGTGCCCGACAGGAGAGCGACGGTTCGGTGCTGCCCCGCAGCAGCCTCGCGGAAGTGCTGATCCACCATGGCGTCCCGGCTGTGCTAGCGATGCGAGATACAATTGCCGATCGCGAAGCCCTCAGTTTCATTCGCGCCTTTGCCCAAGCATTAGCCCAGCAGCACCCGATCGATCGCGCCGTGGCGATCGCCCGCCAGCAGCTTTTGACCCTGTACAAATTCAATCAACCCGCCTGGACGCTCCCCGTCCTCTACATGCACCCGGAGTTTAACGGCTGTTTGATTCCCCAGCAAGATTGGGCGATTACTGAACTACCATCCAATTCCAATACCTGGCTCGAACACCTCGACGCCAACGTCTATCTGCGATCGATCGGTTCGGGGGAAAAGGTTTGGCCGATTCGATCGGGATTTCTCCGCGTGGGACGCACCGACGACAACGACCTCGCCATCCCCGAACGCTGGGTCTCCAAACGCCACGCCGAAATTTTCTCCCGCCACCTGCACGCGCAATCTGGCAAAGCCAGCCCGCCGATGTACTATTTGCGCGACTTCTCCCGGTATGGAACCCTCGTTTTAGGGGAGGAAGGCTGGCGCAAAATTCACCACCAGGAAGTCCTGTTGCGATCGGGGGTGCAAATTAAATTCGGCAGTTCCCACGGTCAAGCTTTGGAATTTCGCATCGAGTAACCTGTGTTTCTAGGCGTTCGGGAGCAAGAGTTGGTAGGGAGTGCCACCGGAACGAAACGCACCATTTCAGTAATCCAATAACCAACCCCAAACCCCAAACCCCCAACCCCCAACCCCAAATGACCAATGACCCGTGACCGATGACGCTATGATAGAAGTCAAAGGGACGGCAATTTCTGTAGGTTTTGGAAGCGCCCAGTTAGTATGAAACGCAAATCGGCTTTTAATTACACATCGATCGCCCTATTGTGCGGCATCTTTATTATCGGGATCGGCATTGGGATTGCCTTTAGTTCTACGGCGAACCTCAGTCCCCAAAACTTTGCGTCCCGCGAATTTCTCGATCGCAGCGCCCCCAACCCGGAAGTTTGCGCTCAGTACGGTGCGAGTTCGGTGGTGATCAGCAGTCGGGTCTATCTGACCCTCAATCCCTTCAATGTCTATATGGCACAGCCCAGCATGGAACCGGGATGTGTCCTGCGCAGCAACAACTGGGGCATTCTGGAACGTCAAAAACTGGTGACGACCGAGCAAGTCCGCGATTGTAAGAACCGGATGAATACCTTCGGCTACACCGGAAAGCTGGAAGACTCTCCGAATATTCAGTGTATTTACCAGAATTCGGCAGACGAAAATAGCTTCCTTCAGCCCGGAGTGGGCGATTTGCCACCAGAAACGGAACGATTCTAACGTCAGTAGGCCATCGGAATTAGCGAGGGATTGTAAGAGAGCAGGGGCAGCAAGGAAAGAAAGATCGACTCCACCCGGAGACCAAAACGTCCTAACTGAAGTGGCGACCGCTATAGGACAACGGCACAATCGCCAAACCCAGGCCTATCAATCGTTATCTTTGTGCCTGGTCAGTGAGCTTGTCGAACTGCTGCCTTTAGGTCAACTTACCGAAATTTAGGGCGTGTCATAGCCTGCCGTCCAATACTTATACGCGGTGTAGGCGAGGATCACCACTCCCGTTAAAATCGACGACTCGTCTACCTCGAATTTGGGATGGTGAAGGGGATAGTTTTTCTGACTGGGGTGAGCGACACCCAAGCGGAACATGACACCGGGGGTGCGATCGAGATAGACGGAAAAATCTTCTGCGCCTAATGAGGGTTCGGTGAGAATTTGCACGCGATCACCCCCCCAAGCCTCTCTCGCTGCCGATTCCAGGATTTGGGTCAACCGCGTATCGTTCTGGACGGAGGGGACGACGCGGCGGTAGTTGACTTCGTATCCCGCCCCGTAAGTTCGGCAAACGTTGGCGACGATATCTTCGATCCAGGTAGGTAAGGCGGCGTGAGTTTCGGGATGGAGCGATCGCACGGTTCCCACTAACTTTACTTGATCGGCAATCACATTCGGGGCGCGTCCTCCACTGATTTGTCCGATAGTCAACACCACCGGACGTAAGGGATTTTGCGTCCGGCTGATGGCTTGTTGTAAAGTCACGATCACCTGAGAAGCGATCCAAATGGCATCGATCGCTTCGTGGGGTCGCGCCCCATGTCCCGACTCCCCGGTAATGATAATTTCCAAATCGTCCGCCGCCGCCGTCAGCGCCCCGTACCGAATTCCCACCGAACCGCCGGGAATCGTGGGGAAAACGTGCAACCCCAACAGCGCATCTACGCCCTCCATCGCTCCATCTTCTACCATCCACCGCGCCCCCTGGGCGATTTCTTCGGCGGGTTGGAACAGAAACCGCACGGCACCGGGGAGGTCTTCCCCTAGTTGTGCCAGCACCATTGCCGTTCCCAAACCCACGGTGGTATGCACGTCGTGACCGCAAGCGTGCATCACCCCCTCGCAGCGAGAGGCATACTCGAGATTCGTCCGTTCTTGAATGGGTAACGCATCCATATCGGTACGGATACCCAAATATCCCGATCCGTCCCGACCGTTAAGTTCGCCAACCACCCCCGTTTTGCCCACGGATTCCCGGACGTGCAACCCACACGAGGATAGCACTCCGGCAACGTAGGCAGCAGTTTGATACTCTTCGCCGCTTAACTCCGGATGCGCGTGTAGGTGGCGGCGGATTTCGATCAGCCGGGGTTCTAAATTTCGGGCAATCTGTTCGATGCGATCGAGCATAACTTGAGGAGTTCAGAAGTTCAGGAGTTCAGGAGTTCAGAATATTTGGGCAGAAGGCAGAAGGAGGAAGAAAGGGGTGAGGAGGTGAGGAGGTAAGGGGAAAGAGAGCAGTCTTGAGCAGTCTTGAGCAGGGGAAGGGAGACACGGAAACACGGAGATAGTGAATGCGAAAGCGCAACTAACCACTCACCACTAACAAACCCCCAACCCCAAACTCCAAACCCCAAACCCCGAACACCAAATGACCATTTAAGCTTCTAAAGCTGCTAATAAAGCATCGGACATGGCTTGGCAACCGACAAGTTGCATCCCTTCCGACATGATGTCTCCGGTGCGATATCCGGCGTCTAGCACTTGCATGACGGCGCGTTCGATGCGATCGGCGGCTGCGGGTTGGCCTAAGCCGTAACGCAGCATCATAGCGGCGCTGAGGACTTGTGCCAGGGGGTTGGCTTTGTCCTGTCCGGCAATGTCGGGGGCGGAACCGTGGACGGGTTCGTACAGTCCCAGACCCGATGCCCCCAAACTGGCGGAAGGCAACATCCCGATACTTCCGGTTAGCATTGCCGCTTCGTCGGAGAGGATATCGCCGAAGAGGTTCCCCGTTACGATCGTATCGAATTGTTTGGGATTGCGGATCAGTTGCATGGCGGCATTATCGACGTAGAGGTGGGATAACTCCACGTCGGGGTATTGGGAGGACAGGGCAGTGATGCGATCGCGCCACAGTTGGGAGACATCTAAGACGTTGGCTTTATCCACCGAACACAGTTTACCCCGACGCTTGCGGGCGATATCGTAAGCTACTTTACCAATGCGATCGATCTCCGCTTCAGTATACGCCATGGTATTCACCCCGCGTTGTTCCCCGGTTTCCGTGGCGAAAATCCCCTTGGGTTTGCCGAAATAAATCCCTCCGGTGAGTTCCCGCACGACCATGATATCCGTGCCTTCAACCACATCCCGCTTCAGGGTAGAAGCATCGATCAACTGCGGCAGAACCATCGCCGGACGCAGGTTGGCAAACAGTTGCAAGCCTTCTCGCAGTGCCAGCAATCCCGTTTCCGGACGCTGGTGGCGCGGCAGGGTGTCCCACTTATAGCCGCCGATGGCTGCCAGCAACACCTGATCGCTGTTGCGGCACATCTCCAGAGTTTCCTCGGGGAGGGGATTTCCCGTCTCGTCGATCGCCGCACCCCCCACCAGCGCTTCTTGAAACTCAAACTGGAGGTCGAATTGTTTGCCAACCGCTTTCAGTGCTGCTACGGCAACGGGAATGATTTCCGGTCCGATGCCATCGCCCGGTAGCAGGGTTATGCGGTATTGCTGAGTCATAGGTGGAGTTCGATCGTTGCGGGGTCGTGAAGTTCATCGTCAACTATCATACCGGATTCGGGGTTGAGAAACGAATTCATTAAGTAAGAAGTAAGAAGTAAGAAGTAAGAATACCTGTAATGGACTGGCAAGCTTAAAATGGTTAGGCATTTCGTAGGTTGGGTTGAGGCACGAGACCCAACGTATTCAAAGCTTTTGCGATAACTGTAAAACAGCTTAACGATCGAGCAACAGGTCTAACAACTTCTGGGTGATGGGAAACCCGGTTTGTTTCTCGAAATAGATAAACATGGGACTGGGATTGGCTTCGAGGAAAATGTATTCTCCGGTGGGTTGGCGCCGCCAATCGATCGCCGTCCATTCTAAAAATAAGGCTTGGCGAATTGCCAAACCGTGCTGGCGCACGGCATCGGGGAGTTCGATGGGAATTAACTCCGCTGCCGTGTCTTCCCGAAAGTCCACCGCCGGAGAGCGAATTTCGGCAGCAAAAACTGACTCTCCAATGACGTAAGTGCGAATATTCGTGCCGGGAATGTATTCTTGGAGGGTGACGGGGGCAATTTGCAGCGCCAGTTTCAGTCGCGACGGTTCCAGGTGTTCTGGGGTGACGAATTGGGTATGAGCGCCGCCGTAAACGGGTTTGAAAATCGGGCGATCGCACCGAGCGGAAAACTCGCGGATGTCGTCGGGATCGTTACTAATTAAGGTTTTGGGAATGGCAACGCCGAGTTGGCGTACGGTATCGAGTTGTAAGGGTTTTTCTTTGTGAAACTGATAGGCTTGCCAGGAGTTAACCCAGCGAATCGAGCCAACTTGCATCAGCGATCGCAACGCACTCATGGCATCGTTAGTCGCAATGCGTGCTCGATCGGCATCCCCCAATTCGGGAATATACGCGCCGCCAAACGATCGCCAAAATACGCTGCGAATGTCCGACAGGGAAAGGCGATGTCCGTCTGGCAGGCGGATGCTCCCCGTTGGCGTTCCCGGCTGCCACGACAGGCTCGCACGGGTGGGAAACCACCGACTGTCGAAGTAATGGGCGATCGCTGCGGCTACGGTTAGCGCCTCGTGGAGATGTCTGGCGTGGACATCTTCCGCATTACCTAAAATAAGGATGACATTCGCCACCTGAAAACCCCTTTGACCGAAAATTTTGGGTTTCAAGCCCCGTCCTTCTAGGACGGCTTTTTGTGATTCAATCCGGATTAGTGCATCGAAATCGCGTATAATTAAATTA
>DVED01000066.1 GCA_015295945.1 Oscillatoriales cyanobacterium M59_W2019_021
GAACGCCGACGGCAGCTTTAGCCTCGCCAACCCCACTACGGGCGGGACGTTTAGTTTTGATTATTTGTTAGCCAATGCTGGGGGGACAGACGCGGCGACAGTGACCGTGGAAGTGCTAGAACCCCCGGCAGCAGGCGACGATCCCCCGGCTGGGGGAATACTGGTTGTGTTCTTTGGAAACCCAGCCGGCACGGTTGTGTCGAGCAGTGGTGCCAGCACCAACTTACTGGCGAACGATACCCTCGGCTTCCCCAATGCCAGCATCACCAGCTTTGGCGGGGGCGATTTGGGTGGCACGGTTGCGGACAATACCGCCGGAAGCGGTGTTGCCCTGGCGGAGGGAACCCTAACGGTAAACGCCGACGGCAGCTTCAGCTTTGCTAATGCCTTCTCTGGGATATTTAGTTTTAACTATCGCCTGGAGAATGCGGCAGGCTCAGCCGATGCGACGGTGGAAATTGTTGTTATCTGATAAGAGGCAACCGGATGCTGCTAACCCATACAGGGCAGGCATTCTAGCTCCCTCCAGGTCAGCCCGATCCCCCTCTTCTCAAAAAAAATTTCCCAAAACAGTTCAGGAATTGATACTAGCAACCGTCATATCAGTAACGTGGGTTTGGAATCCGGATACTCGAAATTCAAGTTTCGTCTGAAATAACCGAGAATCTTCGAGTCATACGAGTGAACTCTACTCGTATCCGCTTCTATAACCCACGCTTTGTCAGGGTGTCTCAACAAAACGCCAACAGATTTGAACCACAGACTTAGAGAAGTCGGTTGCTACCTCTGAATATTATCAGTATTACCTTGAATCTTTTCACTACTCTTAGTCTTAATAGTTAGGGAGTAGTGGTGGGGTGATTTTTCTGGGGTTGAAAAAAACACGGGCGATCGCCCCCTTCCATTCGTACAATAAAAGTGACGCTACTGTGCGATCGCTATGCTTGCCCGATCTGACCTCAGCCCCGAAGAGTACCTGCAACTCGAAACCCATAGTAACGCACCACCTAAATAGATCGAACCCTTCCCAACCGCCGCCATTCCCGATATCCTCGGTGCGTGGCGGCGGTTTGAATTCTCGTCATTTCTACAATCGATCGATGCCGCCACACACCCTACAAACATTAAATCGCATCAAAAATAACGCCTTCGTATAACGCTGAAATGGGGATAGAAAAATCGAGACTGGCAAATTCTAAATCCTCTCCTTCCCCAAACACATAAAGCTCCCAACGTCCGGCATCGTTGCGACGGAAAAGTTCTACATTCATGGCATCTTGGGAAACTAGGACGTATTCTTGAAGCGTGTCTAAGGTGCGATAGTCCGCAAACTTTTTACTGCGGTCGAATTTTTCCGTTGACTCCGATAAGACTTCGACAATCAGTTTGGGATATTGTTTGAAGTCTCGATTTTCCCGATCTCGATCGTCACAAGTGACGAACAAGTCGGGATAGTAGTAAATACTTCCAGAAGCAATCTTTACCTTCATATCCGCCGCATATCCCCGACAGATTTGACCCCGTAAATGCGGGTAAAGTAGTCCAGAAAGGTTAAATGTGAGGGTATTGTGGGCATCATTTGCCCCTGCCATTGCATAGACTCGTCCGTTGACATACTCGTGCTTCATCGAACTCGTCTTTTCATACTCGAGGTACTCTTCCGGAGAAAGGCAATCTCGATCGAAGTTGGCAACCATGATGAGACTCGATAACAGCTTCTGAACTTTATGGTAGCTCGATATTTTTGGTGCGTGGCGGCAGTTTGACATTCTCACCACGTCCAAAATTGACCGATGCCGCCACACACCCTACCTCATCTGGGATTCAAAAAAAACAGGAGATTGCCCCCACCCATTCGTACAATAAATAGTGATACTACCGTGCGATCGCCATGCTTGCCCAATCTTACCTCAGCCCCGAAGACTACCTGCAACTGGAAACCCATAGTCCCGTCAAACACGAATACTTCGACGGTGAAATC
>DVED01000047.1 GCA_015295945.1 Oscillatoriales cyanobacterium M59_W2019_021
GCATCGAGTTTTTCGCCTTCGGCACTTTTTCCCGTCCAATCGACGCGGATGCGATCGCTATTTTCTAAACTGGAATTTTGCCATTTCACGTCTTTGAGAACGCCGTCGAGATATTCTCGCAAGGCTCCTTCTAATTTCTCGGCATCTAAGGAATTTTCGGTTTTGGCAAAATCCACAAACCCTTTAAACTTTTTATCGGCGGAGTTAAACTTAATGCCGCTTCCGGTCGATCGATATTCGTAGCCTTTAGGGAAGGAAATTTGAAAAGCACCGTTAGGTTCTTTATAGGTTTTGCCGTCAGCTTGGGGGGGAGGGGTCGGTCGAGAGGCGATCGCGGGAACGGCGGACGGTTGGGAAGTGGAGGGGCGATCGCTTTGACAGCCAAATCCCACAACAGAAAGGAGGGATAATCCGCAAATTAAACCAACGGAACGATTGACAGAAAAACGATTCAACATGAAAGATCGGATGAAAATCGGCGATCAACAAGCAAGCACCCATCGGAACAATCCAACTTGGCTTGAGGCTATGGCGATCGATCGTTACTATAGCAGTCGCCATATTGGTTAGGACAAGGGCTAACCCTAAAATTCTTAAAATCCTTGACCATCAATCTTTGTGCTTCTGCCTTCTACGATAAACCCAAAAAATCGATCGCCCGACCCGAATCCGAAAAATTGCCAGCCAGACGATCGATCGTTGCCAGAAACCCAATGGTCAGAAACCGGATTTCTCGGCTAGCGGGGGGAACCCGAGTTTTTTAGAAACTAAAGGTCGTCCGCACCGTCCCGATGACCACATCGTCGTTATCTTCATTTTGTCCCGGCGACAGCAGCCAGATGAATCCCGGCGTAATCGAAATATTGCTGGAAACGGGGAACTTGTAGAAGGCTTCGGCGTGCAACGGCACGTCGTTTTCAAAGTTTTCCTCGCCGGGAACTTCCAATCCGCCCAGATAGGGTGCCGCACCGAAGATAATTCCTGCCAAGCTACCCGGTTTGCCCACATCCTGGAAGGCTAAGGTCAGCGCGTAGTTCCAAATTTCCGCATCGCCCAACCCGATCAACCGGGCGTCGGTATAGCCGAACCAACCACCCACTCTGAACTTGGGGCTGAGGCTGAAGAGGGCTTCCGCACCGTAGGAGTTGCTGACCACCGGAGTGTTCAACTGAGCGGCATCCAAACCATCGACAGCGCCATCCAATGCGCTGGGGCTGAGGTTGCCCAAACCCGTCCCCGTACCGCCAAAGGCGAAGCGACGAAGGGTGGTATCGTAACCGTGAACGTAGGTCAGACCTAAACGGAACTTATCGGTTGGCTCAAACGAAATTTGTCCGAGGATGGAGTTATTGCCGTTGAACAAGCCGGATTTTTCTGAAGGATCGTTACCCCCGCGAGCTAAGTAACCCGCCGAAATTTCGATCGCCTCTCCCATGCCATACCGGAAACCGATCCCCTGTCCGCCCAAACCGATGCGATAAATCGGGTTGCGTTCGGCGAAGCGAGAAAGCGCACCGCCTGCACCGCCACCCACATCCAATCCGGGATTGAGGGTATTGGTGTAGAAGTGGTGTCCGCCCAAACTTGCCATTGCCGTGACCATTAGTTTATCGCCGACGGGGAAGACGTAGTGAAGGCGATCGAGTGTGATATCGTTCCCTTCTTCTCCATCGAAGGCGAAGCGACCTTCGTTGGTGTTGATTTCATCGGTAAAAGAATTGCCTAAATTACCCGCCGTCAAACGGGTGTAGAGTTTATCTTTCCCGGTAAAGCTGCTGACGAGTTGCAAGCGAACCCGATCGGCAAAAATGGTTTGCGAGTCGTCATCGTCGCCGCCAATACCGTCGTCGGGTTCTCCCGTTCCCCAGCTATCTGCCAGAACGAAGGCAACTTCCCCTTGCAATTTGGTGGTGGTGGAGAATTGGTTGGCTTCCAACTCGGCAGTGCGGGCTTCGAGAGC
>DVED01000117.1 GCA_015295945.1 Oscillatoriales cyanobacterium M59_W2019_021
GCGAATCCCTACTGCGGCTCAAAAAGCACCAGCGAGACCTCTGCGACGGCTTAACCCAACTCCAAGAAGCCCTCAGCGGCATTCCCCTCAACTCCGATGCGGAAAAGCGCTTGCAAGACGTGCAAGCCAAAGGACGCCAATGTCAGGAAATGCTGGTCGAACGGCTCAACGAACTCGATTTATTTGCCCGTCGGTCGGCTAACCTCTCCGATAGCCTGTATCGGGAAGTGATTTCCTCCCATATGCGACCCTTTGAGGATGGCGTCAACAAGTTTTTCCGAATGGTGCGGGATTTGGCAAAAAATTTGGGCAAACAAGCCAAATTAGAACTCATCGGCAAATCTACCCAAGTCGATCGCGATATCCTGGAAAAATTAGACGCCCCCCTCACCCACATCCTCCGCAATAGCATCGACCACGGCATCGAAATGCCCGAAGACCGCATTGCTGCCGGAAAACCACCGCGCGGGCAAATTCGCCTCGAAGCCGCCCATCGCTCCGGAATGCTATCGATTACCATCTCCGATGACGGTCGGGGCATTGACTTGGACAAATTGCGCCAAAAGGTAGTCAGTAAAGGCTTTACCTCCGCAGAAATGGCTGAGAAAATGAGCGAAGCCGAACTGATGGAATTTCTGTTCGTACCGGGGTTTTCCACCGCCGCCAAAGTGACGGAAATTTCCGGACGCGGAGTGGGGTTGGATATCGCCTTGAGCATGGCGCAGGAAGTGGGGGGGACAGTGCGCGCGGTGTCGCAACCGGGCAAAGGCATGAGCTTTCACTTTCAACTGCCGCTGACGCTCTCGGTGATTCGAACGTTGATCGTGGAAATTTCCGGCGAACCCTATGCGTTTCCCCTCACCCGCATTGATCGCATTTTACTCGTCGCCAAATCTCAAATTTCCACCATTGAAAGCCGCCACTATTTTACGTTGAATGGGGAAAATATCGGGTTGGTTTCCGCCTCTCGGGTGCTAGAATTAGCGGGGGCGAATTTGAAACTGGATGCTATCCCGATCGTGGTTGTCGGCGATCGCGACAGCCGTTACGGGTTAGTGGTCGATAAGTTTTTAGGGGAACGGGATTTAGTCGTGCGCCCCTTAGATCCCCGCCTGGGAAAAGTGCCGAATATCAGCGCGGCAGCTTTACGGGAAGATGGATCTCTGGTTCTGATCGTCGATGTTGCCGATTTAGTCCGATCGATCGATACTCTGCTTGCCAGCCAGGACTTGAGCCAAATCGAACAAGACGGAAACGACAACGAGGAAAACCCGCAAAAGCGCGTTCTGGTCGTGGACGATTCCCTCACCGTTCGCGAAATGGAACGCAAGTTACTGGAAAATCACGGCTACCACGTCGAAATTGCCGTCAACGGCATGGATGGCTGGAACGCCGTGCGCTCCGGGCAATTCGACCTGGTGGTCACCGACGTGGATATGCCCCGCATGACCGGAATCGAGTTCACGAGTTTGATGAGACAGCATCCCAAGTTAAAATCGATTCCCGTCGTCATCGTATCCTACAAAGACCGAGAAGAAGATCGCGTGAAGGGACTAGATGCGGGTGCGAACTACTATCTGACCAAAAGTAGCTTTCACGATAATACCTTTATCCGAGCCGTTCGCGACTTGATTGGAGAGTAGGCGATCGATAAAAATACGAAAGGTTTGTCATTGGTCATTGGTCATTTGGGGTTTGGGGTTGGTTAGCCCTCTGTCCTCTACCCTCTGTCTTAAAACCCATTACCTATTACCCAAATCATGAGAATCGGTATTGTCAACGATACGTTAATGTCTGTCGAAGCCCTGCGGCGAGTGGTGACTTCAGTTCCCGAATACGAAGTGGCTTGGGTTGCCCGAGATGGGGCGCAAGCCGTTGCCCTGTGCGCTGCCGATACCCCCGACTTAATCTTGATGGACTTGGTGATGCCGAAAATGAACGGGGCTGAGGCAACTCGCGAGATTATGAAAAACTCGCCCTGCGCGATTTTGGTAGTAACGGCGAGCATTAAGGGCAATTCGTCGAAAGTCTTTGAAGCGATGGGATACGGGGCGCTAGATGTTGTCAGTACGCCGTCTTTAGGGGCGCAGGGCAAACCCGGTGCCGCTCAAGTTCTGCTCAGTAAAATTGCCCGCATTGGCGCGAAAATCAAAAATCCGTCAACGGCAACGCGGATGGCAGCACCCGCCCCCAAAGCGCCCCCGCCAAAGACTGCAGCGACGCAGACGAGACCCACCGTGCCGCCGTTGGTGGTCATCGGCTCGTCTACGGGCGGTCCCCACGCACTAACCACGGTATTGACGAGTTTACCCAAAAATTTCCGATCGGCGATCGCCATCGTTCAACACGTCGATTTACAATTCGCTCAAGGATTAGCCGATTGGTTGAATTGCCAAACCTCCCTCACCGTTCAGTTGGCAACGGCAGGTAGTCGCCTGGAGGCGGGTAAAGTCGTTATCGCCGCCAGTAACGACCACCTCGTCGTCGATGAGAACTTGATTTTGCGATATACCCCCGAACCCCAAGACAATCCCTACCGTCCCTCCGTCGATGTCTTTTTCGAGAGTGTTGCCCAGCATTGGCCCAATCGAGGGAGAGCCGTGTTGCTCACCGGAATGGGACGAGATGGTGCCAAAGGGATGAGTTTGCTCAAAGCCAAGGGTTGGTATACGATCGCCCAAGATGAAAGTACCTGTGTGGTCTACGGAATGCCGAAAGCGGCAGTAGACATCGGGGCGGCGTCAGAAGTGCTGCCCCTGAATAAAATTGCGTTAGCGTTGGGTTGAGCGAAATTTGGGGACAGGTCTCATACTGAGTTTTCGGGAAAGTTTGAGAGTCTGGGAAGCGCTCCGAAACCACCTCACCTAAGTGATACAAATACGGAGAAAATCGTCAGTTTCCTCCATCGTTCTAGGGGTAAAGCTCGGGCGTATCCCGCATTATTGCCCTTGCGTTTTTACCTTAAATATGTATAGTTGCCAAAACTTTGAGGGATCTTTAATCAAACTAAAGCGAACTTTGCCCCAACTCGATCGATGAATTGTTAGTATTTTCCCAGTTTTGTTTTACAGGATGCAGTTCTACCCGTCCATCCTCAGTACTCTAAAAAATAAACTCAGTCGCTATCATAGGAACAACCCGAAACGATCCCCATTGCTAAGCGGCGACTGACCTGAATTCCCTAATGCCGATCGCTCGGTCTGCCGACTGCGCGATTTCCCCTCCCCACCCGATCTCCCGATCGGGTTTTTCCCAGAACTCTCCGATCGTGTCGTGTTGAGAAATGTTACAATTATGAATAAATCCGTTTGCAAAAGCCAACTCTGATGATATAAAACCCCCCACCCAGCGTCCTTCCTAGCCCCTCTGAAGACGTTGCCCCATCCCAGCCCTCGCGTTTTCCCCAATCGGATAACGCCTCCGAAATCATACTCGTCGAGATCGAACCAAGAGTATAGCGCCATGAACACTGCCCAAACCTCCACAGACCTAGTCCGCACCTACCTGCGCGAAATCGGTCGAGTTCCCCTACTCACCCACGAACAAGAAATCCTGTTGGGCAAACAGGTGCAGCGCTTTGCCGCTTTAAAAGAAATCAAAGAGCAGTTAGCCGAGAAACTGAATCGAGAACCGACCGAAAACGAGTGGTCGAACGCGGCGGGTCTTTCCCAACAAGAACTCCAAAAAGTCATTGATAGCGGAGAAGTCGCCAAGCGCAAGATGGTCGAAGCCAACCTGCGCCTCGTCGTTTCGGTGGCGAAAAAGTACCTCAAGCGCAATGTCGATCTGCTGGACTTGATTCAGGAAGGAACCATCGGCATGCAGCGCGGCGTCGAAAAATTCGACCCGACTAAAGGCTATCGCTTTTCCACCTATGCCTATTGGTGGATTCGCCAAGCCATTACTCGGGCGATCGCCGAAAAAGGTCGCACCATTCGCCTACCAATTCACATTACCGAAAAACTGAACAAAATCAAAAAAGTTCAGCGCCGACTCACCCAACAACTGGGACGCACAGCAACCACTGCCGAGTTAGCTGCCGAAATGGAGTTGACCCCCCGGCAAATTCGGGAATACCTGGAACGCGCCCGTCAGCCCCTCTCCTTAGATTTGCGGGTCGGCGACAACCAAGATACGGAGTTAGCCGACTTGCTGGAAGACGAAGGTCCTTCTCCTGAAGAATTCGCCGTGCAGTCGTCCCTGCGGAACGAATTAGAGGTGTTGATGGAAGATCTGACGCCGCAGCAGAAAGAAGTGCTATCCTTGCGCTTTGGCTTGCAAGACGGACAGTCGATGACGCTGGCGAAAATCGGCGCTCGCTTGCAAATCAGCCGGGAACGGGTGCGTCAAATCGAACGGGAAGCCTTGACTAAACTCCGCAAGCGCAAAGCCGATATGAACGAGTACCTGGCAAGTTAAGGATGAATGGTACTGAGGTCAGTCAAACCCTACCGACCTCGCCCCCAAAATCCCCCAATATTGGGGGATTTTTCTCTTTCATGAATTCTGAAAAATGGTATTACCCTAAAAAAGGAATGGGTTTGGCAATGCCGTACCCTTGAGCGCAGTCGATGCCTAATTTCTGCAATTGTTCGAGGGTCGATCGATCTTCGACAAACTCGGCGATGGTTTCGATATTCATGACGTGTGCGATCCGATGGCAACATTCAACCATGGTTTGATCGACGGGATCGCGCACCAAGTTTTTAATGAAACTGCCATCGATTTTCAGATAATCGATGGGTAGATGTTTGAGATAGGCGAGAGAACTCATCCCCACACCAAAATCATCTAAGGCAAAGCGACAGCCAAGTTGTTTGAGGGAACTAATGAACTGAGTTGCCTGGGCGAGATTGGAGATGGCTGCTGTTTCGGTAATTTCAAAGCAAAGGGTTTGCGGCACGATGTTAAACTGAGCTAGTTGCTGTTGGAGAAAGGTCAAAAATTGAGGGTTGCTAATACTCACGCCGGACAGATTGATGGCATACAGAATGTCGTCCGATCTCGAAGCCGCGATCGTGGCGATTTCGGACTGCTGATAGTCGGTCAAAAACTTCCGAATCACCCATTGATCGATCTCGCCAATGAGATCGTAACGTTCGGCAGCCTGCAGAAAAGCACCCGGAAGAATGAGTTGACCGTTTTCGTCCACCAAGCGCAATAAAATTTCGTAATGCTCTCGACGATTGCCCGGTTTGAGGGAAATAATTCGTTGTGAATACAAACAGAAACGGTTTTCTTCCAAAGCACTTTGAATGCGCAAACTCCACTGGCGATCGTCTTGTTTTTGGGTCAATTCGAGATCGTCTTCTCGGTAGACAAAAATGCAGTTGCGACCTTTTTGTTTGGCAGCATAACAAGCCGTATCTGCTGCCGAAAGAACGCTGGTGAGATCTGCACTCTGATCGTTGATCGTCACTAAACCGATACTCACGCCGATCGCAAATGTTTTATTCTCCCAAAAGAATCGAAAATCGCGAATAATTTGTCGCAGTCGATCGGCGATCGGTTCGGCATCTGCCAGGGAACATCGATAGAGTAACAATGCAAATTCATCGCCGCCCAAACGAGCTAGCGTGTCGATTTCGCGAATGTGGTTTTGCATTAAAGCGGTGAGTTGGCAAAGCAGTCGATCGCCCGCTCCATGACCGCAGGTATCGTTAACAACTTTAAATCGATCGAGATCGAGATAGCAAAGAACGTGTTGGGAATTATCAGATTTAGCAGTCGTAATCGTTGAATTTAGCACCCGCTCGAATTCCCGTCGATTGACCAATCCTGTTAGAGTATCGTGGCTGGCTTGCCAGGATAACTGACAGGCAATCTGGTGCGATTTGGTAATATCGTGAAAGACCAATACTGCTCCCACAATTTGACCGTCACGATCGCGAATTGGGGCAGCCGAGTCGTCAATGGCATACTCCGTCCCCTCGCGAGAAATGAGGATGGTCTCCTTCATTAAGGTGACGATACGACCTTCTCGTAACGCGACTTCTACTGGATTTTCGACGGGTTTTCTCGTGGTATCATTGACAATGCGAAAAATGTCGGAGAGCGGTTTTCCTCGGGCTTCATCGACCGTCCAACCCGTTAATTTTTCAGCAATGGGATTGCAGTCTTTAACGCAACCGAAAGCATCAGTCGTCATGACGGCATCGCCGATCGATTGTAGCGTAATTTGAGCGAGATCTTTTTCGCGATGCAACGCCTGTTCTAGGTGCTTGCGATCGGTAATATTGCGTGCGACCCAAACGACAGAACTCTCAGAAATGGGAGAAATACTAGCTGTAAACCACATCTCTTCACTGGTGTCGATGTCTGTAGCAGAAAGATCGCCCATGCGTTTGTGTTCGAGGGTTAAGCTGTACTCAAAGATAACAGTTTGACGAGTCTCGAGAGCGCGTCGAATTTGACTAAAAAAGGTTTCCGCCCGATCGGCATTGCTGAGGGACAAAAATTGGGCGATCGTTAACCCGATGGCATCTCGATCAAACTCATCGGACAACGCAGCTTGAGTGGGCATGACCTCCATGCGCTCTCCCGTCGAGTCGAGAATTAAAACGATATCGGTCATTGCCTCTAAAACTGCCCGCATTTGAGCTTCGCTAGTGTAGAGTCTCTGCTCTAATAACTTCTGCTCGGCTAATGCCTGCAACAATTCTTGTTGCAAGTGTTCGATTTGGAAGCCTTGAGTTCTCGAAACAGGCTGTTGCATCTGCATCCCCGCTTTAAATATCGATCGGTAAGGTAGAGACATTTCCCCTTCCGACCCGATGCTTCTATTTACCTATATAACTGACTGATATCGCAATTCTGATGTGGATGCAGATGCCGAGGAGCGGATTTTGAGGGGTACAGCCGAGATCGAGCCAGGTTTCCCGGCTAGGGTGCATTTTCACACCATTGGCGAGTGGGTTCGAGTTCGGGCTTTGCCCGAACTCTCGAACCGTGACTTAATAGTGAACGACGACGGGCGTGCCGACAGAAGCCCAGTGGTACAACCATTCGGCATGGTCTACCGCCACATTCGTACAGCCGTGACTGATGGGCGTGCCAAAGCTATTGTGCCAGTAAGCACCGTGAATTCCAAAGTTGCCATCGTAGTACATGACATAGGGAACGTCGTCGATGTAGTAGTCTTCCCCTTCCATGGAGGCTTCGGGTAATTTGGCGTAGATGGCAAAAACGCCTGTAGGTGTGGGGGTTTCGTCTTTTCCGGTGGAAACGATGACGGCATGAACTTGCGATCGCCCTTCCCAAGCGAATAATCTTTGCCAGGTCAAATCGATTTCGATCCAACGGCGACCGGACTGTTTGAGATACGCGATTTCATCTTCGATATAATACTGAGCGACGACCGCCTCCGATGATTCCGGAAGTGCGACAGATGACGCGATCGCCGGCAAGAGACCGACAACAGACAAACTGAGTGCGGCTAACGTGCTAGCACGCAAAATGGGCGAACGATAAAACTGAAAAATAGACATACTGGGCTAATACTCCTATTGCAAGGCAAACACCGATCGGCGATTGTCGGGACTGTTGTATCCGCCTTCCTCTCAAAAATTTAACGTAAAGCACCCTATTTAGGGGAAAACGGATGCCTGAATTCTCGTGGCTGTGCCTTCAATATCATGGCAAACCTTCGGGGTTCCCGACAGATTTACAATTCTTCAACAGGCGATCGACTCACCCCAAATCCCCAACCCCGAACACCCAATCCCAAGATATGTCAAACTAGAAGTAGAGAAAGTAGGTGATGGTGGTTGCGGGTTGAGTATCTCAATCTGAGGAAAGTCCGGGCACCCGAAAGACCAGACTTGCTGGGTAACGCCCAGTGCGAGCGATCGTGAGGATAGTGCCACAGAAACATACCGCCAATGAGTCATCCGTCAACGGTCATTTGTCATTTGTGTTTGCAGATGACAAGGGATAAAAGACGAAGGACAAATTTGGTAAGGGTGCAAAGGTGCGGTAAGAGCGCACCAGCAGCATCGAGAGGTGCTGGCTCGGTAAACCCCGGTCGGGTGCAAGGTCGAAGGAACGACGGTTGGTCTTTTACCCGTTCCGCCAAGAGCGAACCGCAAGAGGCGTTTGGTAACAAGCGTCCCAGATAGATAACCGCCCTCCGGCTGCATGGCAGTTCGGGGAACAGAACCCGGCTTACGACTACTTTCTCTACTTTTCCCAGATTTTCGACAAGTGCGAGGCGATCGATTCGCGAAGTTTTCGCTCTCGCTAGATTCCTTTAGCCTGGAGATGTCTAATAGCTGATATATAGCAATTATCGTTGGGATGCGATACATTTGGGGGCGGGTTTTGATTGATAGATCTCTGATGTGGCAAGACTTTCGGCTAAACCCGCCCCTACAAGACCGTACCTCACTCAATTGAGAAACGCTATAGTGTTTTTATTTGAATTATGAAACTTTTGTAGGGGCGGAGCGAAGCGGAGGGAATCCCCCTGTGGTTGCCCCATCCCCTCTCCCAAAAATCGCGACAGAAAGGCAAAACCGCTTGTAAAAAAGATATCTACGCTCGCGTTGGCGTGCCGTACTACGTCGTGTTCGACCCCCTGCGGCAACTTCAGGACGAATCCGAGATGGATGGGGCATTGCTGCGGGTTTGGGAACTCAATGCCGGACAATATCGGGAACTCACGACCGTTGAAGGCATTGTTGGCATCGGGCAGTGCGTTTGGCTGGATACGGTGGGATTGGGGCTGATGCTGTGGAAAGGCGCATTTGAGGAGTCGATCGATCGGCTGTGGTGGCGTTGGTGCGAACTGGGGCAGAACGTGCAGAACAAGAACGCCAACGGGCCGATCGCTTAGCGGCAAAACTGCGAGAGTTAGGCATCAACCCAGACGAAATTTAAACGCCACGGGAACGACTCGTGCAGTCGTTCCCCCTCTTCTCCCGTACTGAACTCCTGAACTCCTGTATTCTTCTAGGTCAATTGTTTCTGGGGAATCTCGATCGAAAATTCCGTGCCGCGATCGACAATTGACTCCCACTCCAACCGACCGCCATGAGTTTCGACAACAATCTGATAGCTAATCGACAATCCCAAACCCGTCCCTTTCCCCACCGATTTCGTCGTGAAAAAGGGATCGAACAGCCGAGCTTGCACGGGCTTGGGAATACCCTTCCCATTGTCGGCAATGCGAATGGCAATCCACTGGTTCTCCAGCACTTCGGTGCGAATGCGAATTTCCGGGTTGAGGATTTCACCTTCTTCCAAAGCATCAATCGCATTCGCCAGCAGATTCATCAACACCTGATTGAGTTGTCCGGCATAACACTCCACGAGCGGTAAATCCCCATACTCTTTGACAACCGCAATCTCCGGGAAATTCGACTTAGCTTTGAGGCGATGCTGCAAAATCATCAGAGTACTGTCGAGGCCTTCGTGAACATCCACGGTTTTGAGTTCGGATTCGTCGAGGCGGGAAAAACTCCGCAACGACCGAACAATCCCCCGAATCCGTTCGGTTCCCTCTTTCATAGAGTGAAGAAGTTTGGGCAAATCCTCCTGAATAAATTCGAGATCGATCGCCTTGAGGGTCTCTGCAATCTTGGGGTGCGGCTGGCGATCGAATTTTTGATACAGTGCCAACAATTCCAGCAGATCTTCAGTGTAGCCTTGCAGGGGAGCGAGGTTGCCGTAGACGAAATTAACGGGATTGTTAATTTCGTGGGCGATGC
The DNA here is from genome assembly GCA_015295945.1 of Oscillatoriales cyanobacterium M59_W2019_021. GTDB lineage: Bacteria > Cyanobacteriota > Cyanobacteriia > Cyanobacteriales > Geitlerinemataceae > DVED01. The sequence continues at coordinate 9,708 of DVED01000117.1, forward strand.
CCGCCACCAGATATCCCAAACTCGACATCTTTTCGGCTTGAATCAGTTGCGCCTGGGTGCGTTGCAGTTTTTGCAACGTTTCTCGCACTTCCTGAGCTTGGGCAACCGCAGCCAGAGTGTTGGCTTGGCTGGTGGCGTAGAGATCGGCTTGGGTAACGGCTATCTCAATTTGCTTTCGTACTTCCCATAGCATTTCTCGCTCCAGTTGGCTCCACTGACGGGACGAACATCCGTCACCCACGATCAAAATCCCCAACTCGGTCGATCGCTCGATTATCAATATTGCCAAGAGAGAACCGTAACCTCGATCGCGCAATAACAACTGTAACGGATCGTCCGCATCTGCCCCTTCCTCAACCCGGACGAACACCAGCGGTTCCTGCTGCAAGCGTTGCACCAGAGCGGCAATTCGCGATGCTGGATATGTCCTCAGCCAACTATCAACATTCTCAGCTTTGGCTTCTGCCACCATATTCCACTGTGGGGAGTCGCCATCGGGACGATACCAACCAAAGGTACAGCAATCGACTTGCAACAACACTCGAGTTTCCCGCACCACCGTCTCCATAATAGTATTCAGTTCCAGAGAATCGCGGATTTGACTGGAAAGACGGTTTCTGAGCAGCTTTTCTCGCTGGGCAAAGTTCTGGAGTTCGGTCTCGGCGAACTGCTGCCGGGTTTGCGTCACTGCCAAGATTCCCGCACTGATGGCACTCAACACTAGCACCCCTCCGTACAAGGCTAACAGGGGTTGCGCGATCGATCGCGATCGCGCTTGCAACGTTGCTGGATCGATGCGAGATACCAATTTCCAAGGTTTACCCGTGGTGACGATCTTTATGGGAGTCTCTATCGAATCCGCGATCGATCGTTGGGCTGCCCGCATCGGATACACCGTCGTAAACACAAACAGCCCTCGGGGGGTTTCCACCCGTCCCGACTCTACCGTTGCTATTTGCTTCCAGGCGATCGGATAAACCTTAGAAAAGATCTTGTCCCGGCGTTCCGGTAGCTGAAAACCCCATTCATCGTTGGGATTGGGACTGTGCAGCCAAAAGCCTTCTCGGTTGAGCAGCGAGATTTCCCCCAGACTGATAGCATCGGTTCGGTGGAGGCTGTCTTGCAAGTTGTCGGCAAGATAGTTGAGCATGAGGATGCCGCCTTTGTTGCCGTTGCTATCGAATACGGGTGTGGCGATACGGATGGTGGGTTTGAACGGTCTTTTGATCTGTTGGTTGTCGCGGTTGAGTTCTAACCGCGAGATAAAGACTTGTCCGCGATCGAGAACGACGGTTTCTTGGAAAAACGCCCGCTCTTCTTTCGACTGGAGTTGGGGGGCGGCAACCACTTGAGGATTGCCTCGATCGTAGTTAAGGCGGAGAATTTCTCGACCTTGAAGATCCAATAAGCTAATTTGATTGTAGATTTCCTTCTCTTGAAGAAAAGCCGTGCCGTCTCGCACCAGTTGCGGGAGTAGCGTTGAGTTGCCAGCTAAAAAGCTTTCCACATTTTTTTGACGAGCGGCTAGCAACAGATCGTCTGTAATCGAGGTGAATATTTCTTCGATCTCTCGAGACTGCACTTGGATTTCGATATTCATTTGCCTCTCGAAAATCTGTTTTTCGTATCGGAAGTTATTGCGGTAGAGCATCCAGAGGGCAGATCCGATGGAGATCGAAATGGGCAAAAACATCGCCATAAACTTTCTAAGGGTTGAGGTTTGCCTGAAGACAGTCCAATTTTGGGTTAGCATATTAATCACAAAAACTTAAAGGATGAAGAAAAAAACAGGAAATCTCGATAGAAATGGAAGTAATCCCTCCCCAGAAATCGCTCTTGTGGGTAACTCCAAAAAACAAAAAAGCATTAACCTGATGTGAACTCTCCACAACTTTAAAATGATTGTTTTTAGAAGTAAAAGCTATTTTAGCTATTCTTAAAAAACGAAAAAATCACCTGTACGGATCGATTGCTTTTCATCATCAGCATGAAGTTGCGATCGCCCAATAGGTGGATGTAATGTAGCAGAAGTGTTGAATCTTAAGATTTGAGGGGTCGTTACCAATTCGTGCATTGTTCATAACGATCCCCAAATTCAGGTGTTACTGACTCTATTCGCAATAATTTGGGGGGTTGGGGACGGGAGAGCGACATCGAAGTCCCTCGCTATTCTTGAAAAACGGTGTTAACCTACCGGATTTGCAGATTTTTGTCAACCCCACCCACCTGAATCCTTACGTCGCACGAACGTGCGACACTCAAACGCGCTACCTAAAAAAGGGGTCTGGTCGAGGATTGAACAGGAACGTTATATGTAAGTTAGAGCAACTGATGTTGCAGCTAATAGAAAAGCCGATATCGCAAAATATCGCCGTTCGGGCTGCAATCTTCAAACTGCAATCTTAAGACGGATTCCATCCGAATTTTGCGAAAAATTTCGCCTAGAGAATTCGAGGTATACCCGCACTCGCTGTTATCCGTTCGCTCCCTCGAATCTCTCAACTTCATCCGATTACTAGAGTTTAGGAAGTTAAAACAAATGTCTAATGCGGGAAATCGTCCGATGCGTAGCTTTACAGGTACGGCACGCCACGCCAATGCCAGCGATCGCATCCTCTTGCAGCGACTGTCAACCGGTGATCGAGCAGCGTTTTGGCTGCTGTGGAATCAGCATCGCGACTATCTCTACCGTCGCTGTTTGGGGTGGACGGGTGGCAACCGAACTCACGCTGAAGAAGTTCTCAGTCAAGCCAGTTTGAAAGCTTGGGCGAAATTGCCTGGTTTTGCGGCTCAAATTGCCAATCCCAAAGCGTGGCTAATTCGGCTGACGTATAACCTGTGTGTCGATTGGCAGCGCCAGCGCAACCGCAGCGCCTTTGGGGTAGAAAATGTGGAAGAGTTGACCTCTAGCGTTACGGATGCGGCGATTTCGACGTTCGAGTCTCCCGAGTCGATGGTATTGCGCCGGGAAATGGGAGAGGAAATTCGCCGGGCGATCGATGAGTTGCCGCCGCGATTGCGCTATCCGTTTGTGATGCGTTTTTGTCGGGAAATGTCCTATGCCGATATTGCTCAACAACTAGATTTGTCGAATAGTAACGCGCGCAAGCGGATTCAACAAGCTCGATCGCTCTTGCAAAAGCAACTCGCCCCGTATGTTGGGGAACGCTCCCATTCTCCGATCCAAAAATCTCCAACGAAAAAATTCACAAAAAGCGATCGCCCATCGTCTTAGAGACAGAACGGAAGAGAAAGCAAAACTTCTCTAACCCAGTTCTAAAACCATCCCAGAAATACACGAGGATTTTGAATCATGTCTACGCTGATTGATGTTGAAAAGAACGGTGCTAACTCGAATTTGACGGCGATCGAATCGGCTCCTGCCGATAATCGGGTCGTTACTTCGGAAACCAAAGCCATTGCTGCTTATACAGTTTCCCTGCCCATTTTGAAAATCGGTCATGCCGGAGAAGCAATTCGTTTCCTGCAACAACGTTTGATTTCTTTTGGCTATGCCATCAGCTTTAACGGGCAATTTGGTTTTCAAACTGATGCTGCCGTCAAGCATTTTCAATCCTACTACGGTGGCTTGTTAGTCGATGGCATTGTCGGTCCAAAAACCTGGCGGGCGCTGTGTGAAAATTCCTATCCTTTCGGGTACTATTTCTACTCCGAATTCATTCCCACTTTCTATCCTTACGATACCCATATGCCCACGGTGGCACAAGGGGCGCAAGGTAATGCGGTGGAATGCCTGCAACTTCGCTTGCAAAACTTGGGATATCGCCTGTTAGTGGATGGAATTTTTGGCAATAATACCCGCACGGCAGTGGAACTGTACCAAAAGCAAGTTGGATTGAAAGTCGATGGTATTGTCGGTCGTCTAACTTGGCGTGAAATCGGTCAATAATTTTCTGTTAGTACGGGATTAAGAGATTCCTCAACGAGGCTGGTAATGGGTAATGGGTAATGGGTGAAAATACAACCTATAACCTATCACCTGTAACCCATACCAGTAAACCCGTACTGATGTTAATTTTGATCGGCTGTCTCCATCGAGCGATCGCTTAACGCCAATGATGCTTTAAAACATCTATTCTTCTGTTGGCGACTCCCCCGACATAAGCGAGAGTGAAGACATCAAAAGAAACACAATAAACACAAACTTATTCACGGAGGATTTAACAATGACCATTTCTAAAGAAACTACCAAAACCCAGACTGTTCTCCGCAAAGGCAGCACCGGAGATGATGTAATCTACTTGCAAAATACCCTCAACTACATCTACGGTCCCGATCTGAAAGTCGATGGGATCTTCGGTGCCCAAACCGAAGCCACCGTCAAGCGGTTCCAAAAGGATTTCAATTTAGTCGTCGATGGAATTGTCGGAGACAAAACTTGGGCTCGCTTGGTGGAACTTCGCAATGCTCCGGTAACCTGCTAAGGGACTTGCTGAGAAATAAACGACCCTCCCTAAAAATGGCTAATAATGTGTAGTGAAGATGTGTGAAGGACGATCGGAAATTTCGATTTGATATTGAGATTGCGATCGGAACGATAGGCAGAGTTAAACTCTGCCTTTTTTTTGCGAAATTTATCGAAATCTTGAAGTCTTCCCGAAAAGCAGAACGCATCTGAAAATCTCCATTTCTTTACTTATTACTTATTACTTATTACTTATTACTTATCAAATCGTGTATCCTGGTGAATTGCAACGGGCGGTTTTGGGCAAGCGATCGCGCAGCGACCACCAAGAAGGATCGCCCCATACACATTCCCATTGATTAACACGGATACGATCGATGACTCATCGCGAACGACTGCGCCAGCAATTGCTCCAACTCGACGATCGCGGCTACAAAGCCTATAAGGACATTCAGGGAACCTACGACTTCGGGGAGTTTACCCTGATAATCGACTACGTACAGGGCGATCCCTTCGCCTCGCCGAGTCAGTTGCGGGTGCGAGTACCGCAGTCGGTTGCCGGGTTTCCCGCCGAATTGTATCGCAGTCGATCGCGATCGATCGCCCTGCGAGATTATCTAACGCGCCAGTTTGCTGCCGCTTGTCGGGAGGTCAGCCACAAGCGGGGAACGGGGAAAAGCGGCGCCATGGGGGTTTGTTCCATGGGACAGGAAGTGCTGGAGAGGTCTTCGGCATTGGTTAGCGACGCCGAAATCGAAGTGCGTTTCGTGGTGGGATTACCCGCACAGGGACGGCGAATTTTGGGACGGCAAGCGGCGCAGATGCTGTGCGAAGACGTGCCGCAAATCGTTGATCGGGCGTTGAAATTCGATCGCCTCGATGGGGCGGAGATCGCCCGTCACGTGGAAACCGTCGAAGATGCCGACTGGTTGCGCGATCGCCTGGAAGTGCTGGGATTGGTGGCATTTGTCGCCGACGGCTCGATTTTACCCCGACGCAGTAGCGTGGACGATCGCCCCCTCTCCGCCGATGCCGTTCCCTTCGAGTCGCCGCCGTCGCTGCGGGTGGAGTTCGACTGTCCCAATCGGGGCAAAATTTCGGGGATGGGAATTCCCGCTGGGATTACCTTAATCGTTGGCGGTGGCTATCACGGCAAGTCTACCCTATTGCGGGCGATCGAACTGGGGGTTTATAACCGCATTCCCGGAGACGGACAGGAATTCGTCGTGGCGCACCCCGCCGCCGTGAAAATTCGCGCCGAGGACGGTCGTCACGTTGCTGGGGTAGATATTTCCCCGTTTATCAACAATCTCCCCCAAGGACGCTCGACGACGGCGTTTTCCACCGAAAACGCCAGCGGTAGCACCTCCCAAGCGGCGAGTATTATGGAAGCACTGGAAGTGGGGGCGCAAGTGTTGCTGGTGGACGAAGATACTTCGGCAACCAATTTTATGATTCGCGATCGGCGGATGCAGCAGTTGATCGCCAAAGACAAAGAACCGATTACCCCCTTTATCGATCGCGTCGGTCAACTGTTCGCCGAGTTCGGCATTTCCACCATTTTGGTCATGGGAGGCAGCGGGGATTACTTCGACGTTGCCGATACGGTGATCGGCATGGACGAATTTCGCCCTCGAGATTTAACCGAAAAGGCTAAGGCGATCGCCCGAGAGTATGCCACCGGACGCACCCCAGAAGGCAGCGAGACCTTCGGAAAACTCCCCCAGCGCATTCCCCTCCCCGACAGCATCGACCCCAGTCGCGGCAATCGTGCCGTTAAGTGGAAGGCGCGAGATGTGGACGAAATTGCCTTCGGAACGGCAGAAATCGACCTGTCTGCCGTCGAACAGTTGGTCGATGTCGCTCAGTTGCGAGCCATTGCCGAAGCTATGGTGTACGCTAAGCACAAATACGCAGACGGACGACGATCGCTCGGCGAAATTCTCGATGCGGTGATGGCAGATCTCGAAAATCGGGGATTGGACGCGATCGCCCCCTTTCCCCAAGGCAACTTGGCTATGTTCCGCCGCTTTGAACTGGCAGCCGCCCTCGATCGCCTGCGAACGTTGCAAGTTATAACTTAGAAGGAGTTCAGGAGTTCAGGAGTAAGTGCTTCGCACTGGCTACGCCTACAGGAGTTCAGAAGGCAGAGGGCAGAAGGAGGAAAGGAGCAGGGGGACACGGAGATCGTGAATGCGAAAGCGCAAATCCCCAAATGACCCAAACCCCAAACGACCAATGACTAATGACCCGTGACCGATGACAAAATAAAGATTTTGCGGAACGTCTCTAAAATAGAAGGAAATAAGTAGGAAGGTATCGATCGAGCCGGGTGCACTATCGTTTATAACCGTTTGGTTTGTCAATTGGGGTTTTCCCGATGTCCAGCCCATCTTGGAACCGCATAGTCTCTGCTATTGTGCGGACAGTTCCCCAAAAGACTGCCGCGAGTTTTCTTCCGGTGATTCCCATCCTGGTGGTGGTGGGTTTGGCAGGATATTTTTATGCGTTGCCCGATCGATCGTCCTCCGAATTGTCAACGACTCAGATCCCACAAGAGATTGCCGATCGCATCGAACAACACCTCAGCAGCGAATTAGCCATTGCCGATCGCATTGTCACCCATAACACCGATGTCATTGCCTTGGGATTGCTAAATCTCGACGATCTGTCCCGCTGGGAACCGTATCTGAAGCGGCAAATCCAGCAAGCAGATCTCCTGAGTACGATCGCCGTTGCCAATACCGATGGCGAACTGGTCAGCGTCAAAAAAATTAACGGTCGCGTTTTCGCTCACACTTCTGGGGGAACCCCGAACGCTGGATCGAATTCCCAACTGGCACTTCCCCCTTGGTACGAGACGACTTTGCAAGCACGCCAACCGATTTGGAGCGAAACCAGCTTGGAAGGAACGCCTCCCCAACGGGCGATCGGCATTGCCAAACCCGTTTACGACGCTCGGGGAAAGCTCGGCGGGGTGGTGGCGTGTTTCTTGAGTTTGGGGGAACTCGACGACTTTTTGCAAACGCTTCCTCTGGGTCGATCGGGAAGAGCGTTGATTCTCGAGGGTGCGGGACGAGCGATCGCCACTTCCGTCGAGTCTGGGGAGTCCGATCGCCTCATTCAAGCCGCAGCCACCTATTTAGCCGAACGCTCCCATAGGGAAAACCCCACATCCAGTCCCCAAATCGGGGAATTCGAGGTGGGGGGCAAACGGCAGTTCCTGTGGGTGTTGCCGTTTTCCGTTGATCGAGGTATCGATTGGACGATCGCCATCGTCCTGCCGGCATCCGACTTTGCCAACCCGACGGATGCGAAAACGCGGACGATTTTTGGGTTGGGGTTGCTGGCAATCCCCTTAGCGGCGATCGCCGGAGCTTGTATCGGGCGAAAATTCCCTGCGTTAACGGCTACGGCATCGGGTACTCCCGAATCCGTGCCGCCTGACGATATAGCAGCGGTTGCCCTCCCGGAAAGTCCCGGAGATCGCCCGATCGCCTTTCGCGCAGGGACTGCGCAGGAATATCCGACCTTTCAAGGCAATCGACGAGCCGTCGTTCCCGCATGGCAACCCGGAACCCCGTCGATCGAATTTCCAGTTTCCTCCCTCAATGACGATCGCGACTCGAGCGATCGACCGATCCGCCTTCTCGTCGTCGATGACGATCCCACCACTCTGGCAACCTTAACCGAATATCTTTCGTCGGCACAGTACAAAATTTTCCAGGCATCGAGCAGTTTGGAGGCGATCGATCGCATCGAAAATAACTTGCAACCCGATTTGATTTTATTTGAGGCTCAGATATCCGACCTCGACGGTTGCCAATTTTGTCAGAAAATTCGGGAACGATTTCGGTTTTACGAACTGCCGATCGTGGTTTTGACCGAACCCACACCCGATGCCACCACCACAGAGGTTTTGGATTGGGGCGCCAATGACTATCTAACCAAGCCGATCGTCAAACACGAACTCGTTTCCCGAATTAGAACTCACCTACACTTGGCTCATTTGAATGCGGCTTACAGTCGCTTCGTTCCCAAACAATTCCTGCAACTGTTGCAAAAAGACAGTATTGTCGATGTCAAACTCGGCGACAATACCCTCAAAGAAATGTCGATTTTGTTTTCCGATATTCGATCTTTTACGACGATTTCGGAAAAGATGACCCCCGAAGAAAATTTTCGGTTTATTAATTCCTATCTCTCGCGCATGGAACCCGTTATTATGGCAAATCGCGGGTTTATCGATAAATATATTGGCGATTCGATTATGGCGCTGTTTAGCGGGAGTGCGGACGATGCCATTCAAGCGGGAATTGCCATGCTCCATACTTTAGTCGAATACAATCAACACCGTGCCAATGTTGGCTATCCTCCCGTCAAAATTGGCATTGGCATTAATACGGGTTCCCTAATGTTGGGAACGGTGGGGGGGATCAACCGCATGGACGGTACGGTGATCAGCGATGCGGTGAACTTAGCTTCGAGAATTGAAAGCTTAACCAAAGAGTACGGCGTTTCTCTCTTAATTTCCCATCAAACATTTGCGAAGTTGCAAAATCCCAGTGCTTATAATATGCGCTTGATCGAGCGCCTTAAAGTCAAAGGGAAATCCAAATCTGTAGCCGTATTTGAAATCTTTAACGGCGATCCTCCACCCTTACGAGAAGCCAAATTAGCAACCGCCGGAATTTTTGAAGAAGGGGTTTTATTCTATTACGGCAGTTCGTTCCGCAAAGCCGCCCATCAATTCGAGGAATGCCTGCGCCAAAACCCCGAGGATAAAGTGGCTCAGATCTATCTCGATCGGTGTCGGCAGCATCAAATTACCTGAGTTAATAGAAGGTAGAAGGATCGGGGGGAGAAGAAAGCAAAAGCGCGAAAGCGCAACTAGCAATAACCAACCCCAAACCCCTAACACCTAACCCCTCTCCAAACCCAAGAGTTCCATCAGTAGATCGCAATTGAAATGCTCGTCCATCATTTGCCGTACGTAGTCGATTTTTCCTGCCTCGTGGAGGCGAACTTGACCGAATGCGCGATCGAGAATTTCCACTGTTTCCAGGGTATCGAGATCCACGGATAAAATCGGAATTTCTACCTCTTCGGCTCGCGCCAAAACCATGGGCGACGGGGCTAAATTTCCGGTTAAAATCAGACAGTGAGCCGATGTTTCCAATGCAGCGAGTTGGATATCCGCCCGATCGCCCCCCGTGACGATCGCCGAATTATGCGCTTGGTTGAAATATTGAACGGCGAGGTTCACCCCCATGGCGCCGATTTGAATGCCTTCAACCAGCAAATCGGTGCGATCACGACAGCTCAAAACTTGCGCTTTCAGTTTTTGGACGATTTCCCCGACGCTGATGCTCCGCAACAACGCACTACTGGGGAGCAGACCCAATACCGGAATGCCTCGATCTTCCAAAAAAGGTTGAACGATCGTCTGTACGGTATCGAGGCGATCGCTGGGAATATCGTTGATTGCCACCCCCATCAGGCGATCGCCAAGATGTTTCTGTGCCGATAAGATGGTATCGACCAACAACACCGAATGATAGCGAGCGACGATTAAGACGGAAGCATTCACGGCTTCTGCCAACTGCGGCAGCGACAGATCGAAGAGACTACCCTCTTCTAGGGTTCCCGGTCCTTCGAGCAAGACCAGTTCTGCATCGGGAATGGGAGGAGATTCGACCAGCGATCGATAGTAGTCCGTACGATCTTCTTGTAGTAAACGCTTGTGAATCGTGTCGGCATCGAGCAATAACAATGCTCGCTGCACCCGTTCTGGCGGAAGACTCAGACATTGACGAATAAACCGCAAGTCTTCTTCGAGGTCGTCGGTCGGCGACTCGCTCAAACACGTTCCGATCGGCTTGCCATAGCCAAAGTCAATCCCTCGGGACTGCAACTGATTGGCGATCCCCAAAATGGTGGCTGATTTTCCGCTATAAGCCTCGATCGATCCGACAAGGAGATATTTTGCAAGATTTGGCACACCTTCACCCCTTTGCTAACATAACAGATTTCTATCTGGTGCTTTTGCCCGCTCGAGCGATCCTCATTGTAACCGCCATTGGCAATCGGAATAGTTGGGAACGTGCAAAGCCAGGAGCTTTCTTGAGCAGAGGGAGCAGGGGAGGCAGGGGGACAGGGGAAGGGAGACACGGAGACACGGGGACACGGGGACACGGAGACCGTGAATGCAACTAGCAACTCCCCAATAACAACTAACCACTAACCACTAACAAACCCCAAACCCCAAATAACCAATAACTATTCTGCAAACTCCGCGAATTTCTGTCCCACTTTGGGTTCGCTACCGTCGAGCAAGCGTTGGATGTTGGATCGGTGGCGCAGAAAGATATAAAGGGTGGCGAGGATGGCGAATAAGGTATAAGGAAACGGTTGGTGGGTCGATAGCATTAAGACAGAAATGCCGATGCCGCTGAGCATGGAACTGAGAGAAACGTAGCGAGAAACCGCCAAAACGAATGCAAAAATGCCTAAAGTCGCCAATCCAATGGGCCAAGAGATAGCGAGTAACACACCCAAACCGCTGGCGACGGATTTGCCACCTTTGGCGAGGTTGGGGTTTCTGGCACTGCCGAACATCAACCAAAAAGATTGGCTGTGACCGAATAACGCAAACAGTCCGGCAGCAACGATCGTCCAAGGCATCCAGGTATTTAAATTAATGCTTTCTGGTGCGAGTTGGGAAATAGCAGGATTTCCATAGCTCCAACGAACGATCGACACGGCAGCGACGGCTTTGAAAACGTCGATCGCCAAAACTAACAATCCCAGCTTTTTCCCAAATACGCGCCAAGCATTTGTCGCACCCGTGGAACCCGATCCGTGTTCGCGGATATCGATCCCTTTAAACTGCCATCCCACCCAATACCCCGTTGGAGTTGCACCCAAAATATAAGCAACAATGAGTAATAATCCGTTGAAACCTAACCAACTCAGCATATTCAATTAAATATTTAATTTAAAATTGCCCACTCATTGTAAGTCGCAAGTTGTCCTTATGTCATGAGTTATTGTTCCTTTGGGGTTGGGGGTTTGAGAGTTGCTAGTTGCCTTTCCCTTCACCTCCTCATCTTCTGCTTCCCCGGCTTTCTTCTACTGAACTCCTGTAACTCCTGTAACTTCTGAACTCCTTCTTCCATTACCAATCTCGATCGCGCGGGTTGAGTTCCGATGGCGGTGCGGGTGCGAATGCTAACCACAAGGGGAATTGCAGTAACGACAAGCTAATGAAATCTTCAGATTCGTCGATGAGAATTAAGGGGAGGCGATTGGCGCGAACCAGTCGATCGGCTTTTTGGACGAGGGGTTCGGGTTCTTCAAACAAGCCGACACCGCGATCGGGTCCGAAGTCGGTGCGATCGATCCCCAAACAGTCCTGCAAACCCCGCCGCCATTCGCCCAAGCGTTCGGGACTGTTGGCGAGGACGAGGGTACACAGGCGCCGATCGTAGAGGCTGTACAGCACGGAAATCGCGGCTGAGGCGATCAGGATATTTTGCAGGCGAGACCCCATCGATCGCAGCGCACCCCGTCCCCCTTGCGCGAACAGCCAGTTGGACACCCGTTCGGCGTGGATCGGCTCGAAGGTACGGCGCAGTTGCCACGGTGGCGCGTAGTAGTCGGGTTGGTAGCGATATTCGTCCAGCAGGCGGCGAATTTGTTGGGTTTGGTCTTGGAAGCGCGATCGGGTAAATTGGGGGCGAATGTCTTCCTCGGGTTCGGCGAAGTCGTCTTCCGGTGGCAAGGATCTCCCCACGGGTTCCGGTTCCGGTTCGGGGGGTGCTAACTCCAGTTGTTCGGCGGTACTGGCGAGTTCTTGCAAGCTTCCCACCAGGTACTCTTTGAAGCCTTGGACCCGCATGGCGAGTTCTTGGGAGGCTCCGGCGAAGGTGGTGCGCATTTCTTGGCGAATCCGTTCTTCCCGGCGTTCGAGTTGTTCGATCGACAGTTGTAAGGCTTGGCGGCGTTGTTGCAAGTCGCTTAAGCTGTCTTCGACCAGGCGTGCGAGATCGGCTTGCAGGCGATCTCGTTCTTGTTGCGCTTTGAATTTGGCAGCTTGCAGCGATCGAATTTCGTCTTTGAGGGTTTGCACCCGATCGCGCAAATCGCCAATTCTGCCTTCAGATTCGGAACTTTCCGCTTTGGGGGTAATGCTTTCGAGTCGCGATTTTGGCGTCAGGGAAATTGGCGTCGCGCGATCGATCGGCGGTTCCGGAGTCGTCGGCTTTCGATCGTCTTTGGAATCGTTACTTTGCGGATCGGGTGTAGAGGCAGCGTCTAAATTCATGTAAGGGGTAATCGGTAATGGGTAATCGGTAATTAGGGTAATCGGTCGCGAACCACTAACCACTAACAAAAATGGTGCGTTTCGTGCCTCAACACACCCTACGAGTTAATTTTCGGACAGCGATCTTCCAGGCAGGCTTGTAGGGTTTTGGGGTTGAAGAGGATGGGTAGAAAGTGGATGCTTTTGACTTCTTTGAAGTAGAAGAGAATGGGAACGGGCGACCAGAAAATGCGCCAATTTTGCCAATCGCGGTAGGGAAACTGACGAATCCGGGTTTCGCCGCGATAGATATCCAGGGCAATTTCGGTAAACTGTAAGCGCAGGGTAGCCGTTTGGAAGAGCAGAAAGACGCCGAAAAGGGCGATCGCGCTGGCAACCCAAATTTGTACCAAAAGTAGGGGAATGGCGATGGCGACGAGGACGATGGGTATGGTGTAGCTGGGTGCTAATTCGACGGTGGGGGTTAATTCGGTTGTCGAGGTGGCTGGGTTCACGTCAGATCTCTCCCGATCGCAATACGTCTGAGTTTATAGCGTTTCTCTGGTGCGTGGAATCTGTCTCGAGAAGGGATTGGAAATCGCCCTTCTAGATAGACCGCATGCCAACGAAACTCAATATATAGTATTTTACGATCGCATAAGCGACTCCCTCTGGGAGTATCGCCCTCCATCGGCAATGGGAGATTTCCACCGCTCGCTACGGTCGGCACTGCGACGCTCTCGTCCAAGACTGGGGCGCAATCGGACGGCTGGCAACCAATTCCACCACGCCATCCTGGCGTACTCTCCAACCCGTGGCTTCTACCAGTTCCCGCCGGGTTTGAGGTTTGGGAGGTGGCGGATTGGGAACCAATTCTCCTCGTAACTCGGCATCTGCCGCAACATTTCGCCAATCTTCCCAGACGGTTTGAGCTTGGAGCGTTCCGGTGGGATCTGCCGGCAGTCCGCCGCGTCCGGTGATGGTGAAGGAATTGCCTTCGGCGGCGGCACACCCGGAGAGAATGCGATCGCTCGGATCTATCGTTTCGCCACTCAATTCGACTAATCCCGAACTGGGATCGACGCCGGGGTTATTAATTTGCACCATGCCATCGACGCCGAGTTGGGAACTGGCGGTAATGGCACTGTTGGGGGAAGTGAAAATCCCTTGGGTGTTAATTTGAATGTTGCCGCCTGCTCCTTGGAAAGCGTTAGCCGTGATGCGACTGCCTTCGAGCAAGGCGAGGGTGTTGGAGTCGAGGGTAATGTTGCCGCCGTTTCCCGTTCCTCCCGCCTCCGAGGTAATTTGGCTGCGGTTTCGCAGTTGTAGGGAATCGCGAATTTGCAGGGAGAGGTTGCCCCCTTCTCCAGAGGCAGTGGAAGCGGTGATGCTGCCATTGTCTAAGAAGATGGAATCTGCATCAATTAACAAATTCCCCGCATTCCCCGTCCCGTCGTTCTTTACCGTCATCAGTGCGCCATTACTGACTCGCAGTTCTGGGGTATTCACCGTCACGTTTCCCGGACTGCCGGAGGGAACGGGAGGCAATCCCAAAAATTGTTGCAAGGCGGGGTCGGGAATATTCGCCGCCGAACCGATGAGACTGGGGGTAATTAACTGGGGATTGGGAACTGTACCGCTGACTTCGACGAATTCGGAGGCGTTGACGGTGACGTTGCCGGCATTTCCCGTGGCGATGGTATTGGCATCGACTCGACCCCCATCTTGCAAGGTTAACCGGGCGGTATTGACGATGACATCGCCCGCATTGCCTGCATTCAAACTGGTTGTCGAGAGGCTGCTACCAGAAAAATTGGGGTTAAATCCAACCAGTTCGATCGATTCAGCGGCATTCACTTCTACATTACCGCCATCTCCGTCCCCGAAACTAAACGACGTGACCAATCCTCCATCTCTAACGGTTAACTGCCGGGTGGAGACGCGAATATCGCCCAACTTGCCGGAGTCACCGTTACTGAGGGTTAAGATGTTGCTGATAAAAGGTTCGCCGTTGAGATCTAGCGCAAATCCAGCCAGTAGCATAGAATCGGCAGCATTGACAATGACATCTCCACTTCTGCCAGGGGCAAAAGTGCGAGTTCCCATCTGTCCCGCATCCAGAAAAATCAAACGCTGGGTCGAAATCTCTAGGTTTCCTGCATCTCCCGAACCGATGGTTTCATTAATCAAACTACTCGGTAAGGGTCGTTCGGGGGCAAGACCGAGCGCCACTAAAGAGTCGGAAAGGTTTACCGTAATATCGCCACCCGATCGATCGCCCTGATTTTGCAACAACACGATCGACGCATCCCGTAAGGTGAGATTTCTGGCTTGAATGCGAATCGCTCCGCTCGGCTCGCCGCTGGCATCGACAGCAGACTTGGAAAGTAAGGTAATATCTCTAAAATCAGGGACGCCTGCATAGCCAAACGTCCAACCCGCCGCCGCCGGACTGAGGCTCACCGTTCCCTCGGCAACGCTCCCCAGTTCGATTTGCCCGCTTTCGGCAGTCAGCATTCCCCCTTCGAGGGTGATGTTTCTACCCACTAACGCCAAAGTATTTCCCGACTGTACCTGCAACCCGGAAATCGCGCCTCGAATGTGGGGAGAAAGTTGGGGTTGCTGAATTTGATGTCCCAACCCTTCGACGCGAATTTCGCCGGAATTCGTAACGGTTGGGGAGGGGAAGGAATTAAACTGCAAGCCGATGGGAACGCTAATCGTCAGGAGGGGCGAAGAGTTGGGATTTGTGGCGCTAAAAAGGCTGCCGTCTTCAAATTGAATGCTATCGGCGGTACTACCCAGAAATGACCCGCCGATATCGAGTTTGGCATTAGCTCCGAAGAGAATTCCGGCGGGATTGATTAAGAATAAGTCTGCCGTCCCGTTGGCGCGAATTAGCCCGTCAATGTTAGAAATTTGCCCCCCAGTAACGCGAGTAATAATGTTTTCCACAGTGAGGGAATTATCGAAAAAAGCGGTTTCTCCTAAGTTGACATTAAATTGATCGAAGCTGTGAAATAAATTGCCCCCCGCTTGGGTTCCGCCGCTAATCCGTTGGACGCTCTCTTCAACCGTGACGATCGAGTTATTGGGTAGAGTTGTATCGGATACAATTTGGGCGACGGCGATCTGGGGAAGGGCGATCGATGCAAAAATACTACTAAAAACAACTTTAAGGGACATCAAATTCACTAAAAATATCGCGTTAAAAATAACTTTATACCACTGGAGAGGTTGAGTTTATCGGTTCAACCTCTCCGACGATGCACGAGATCGATAACTATTGGGGAAAGGGTCGATAAGGAACTCGGAAGCCGAAATCAGCTAAGGACTTCTTAAAGCTGTTGAGAATCGTGCCTGTTTGCAGTTGGGATCGCGCGGTGATGCCGATCGTATATGCTTTTTGACCGATAATTCCTAAAGGTTCGATGTCGGCATTGGAAAATGGAATAACACTACCATCCTCCTTCACGCATAAGTAACAAATCGAATCGGGAGCGGTAATCATTGCCGTCGTGGTTTGAGGATTCCAGACCAGCAAATTTTCGTTCTGGACGTAAATCCAAACTTCGTCGTTATTTTCGTTCCGTAAAGTAACGGTGCTGAAGTCAAATCCCCCTTGGGTTTTAGTTTCTGGCGTTTGCATGATGCCCGAAAATACGATATCTGCGGCTAAACCCGATGCGGAGAGCATTTGTAGAATGGCATTGATGGTTTCTTCTGCGGGTTTCCCCGCACTCGAGGTGAGAATTGCCCCCACATTCTCGGCTAATTGCAGGGTATCGCGAATCGGAACCGCTTGATCGAGTAGAGCCTTATCCATCACCCACATTGCCAACCCCGCTTCTTCGCCAAAAACGGCTAAAACAGGTCGAGCAAAGGCTTCTACTTCGGCAGCCGTACTGACAAAAATCGAGGTTCCAAAGTCAGCACTTTTGGCAAGAATCGCCGGATTTGACGGCACATCCGCCACGGAAAACGTCGTCATGGTCAGCGAAGGCACGGCACGACCCGCACCGTCGGCATCAATCACCGGAATGCCTTTCTGAGCGGCGACGAGAATCGGAACGATGGAGTTGAGTCCGCCGACTTCAACGGGGATGACATGACCGATGTTATTATCAAACTGCTCGTTTAACTTGTCAAACGCGGCGATCGCTGGGTCTATACTATCGAATTTGAGCATTGCATCGGGCGATCCCATAAAAGCAACCATTGCTGTCAAGCCATCTGTATCGCTGACTTCATCGACTGTTTGGACAATGGCGGTATTCCCGTCCCCCAGAGATTTCTCGATCAGGGATTCGACAGCTGTAGACAGACCGAGCAGTCCGTGGGTCGTACTGAGCGGTCCAACGAGGTTTTGTCCCGTTTTAAAGGGACCGCCGCCCCCACTTCCTAAGAAAGTCGCTCCGTAACAAATGTTCAGAATTTGCTCTTTGTTCAGTTCTCTCATTTCATTTTTCTCAGCTTGACGGATTTCTGTATTGCAGAAACACCCTGCCAGAAGCCATTTTTGGGTGATAGAAGACTCGTATTCAAAACGAGTCAGCCTGCCCCACGAATGTGGAAAATTATGCGGATTTTAACTCTGGATTGTGAAGGGATCTAAATGATTTTTCGATTCCTAAGTTCGGTTAGGCGTCGATTGCGGTTACCCGGATTGTCAGTATTGGCAACAAACGGACAATGAATGAATTTTAGTATAGACGATCTCCAGCGTTCCGGGACGATCGCCCTCGACATGATGCTAAAACGTACCGCACGGGGGAATCTTTGCCTCCAGGTAGCGAGATCGATCGCCACGGGCTACCAATTCTACCACGCCATCCTCGCGCACTCTCCACCCCGTTGCCTCGACCAATTCTCGCCTCGGTTCGATACTCGAAGGTGCAAAACTCGAAACCGATTCGGCTTCTTCTTCGGGAAACTCTATCAAATTGCGCAAATCTTCCCAGACGGTCTCGTGTTGGAGGATCTCGGTCGGAGTGGCTGCCAAACCCCCGCGTCCGGTAATCACAAAAGAATTGTCCTCCGCCGCGCCACAACTGGAGACAATTCTGTCAGTTGGATCGGTCACTTCGCTGGTTAATTCGATTAAACCCGAAGCCGGATCGACGGCGGGGTTATTAATTTCGACAATGCCATCGACACCCAACTGAGAACTTGCCGTAATCACACTATTGGGGGCAATAAAAATCCCTTGGGTGTTGATTTGAATGTTGCCACCCAATCCCTTAAACGCATTGGCAGTAATTCGACTGTTTTCTAATAATGCCAAAGTTGACGTTGCCAGCGTCAGGTTGCCACCGTTCCCCGTTCCCCCCGATTCCGCCGCAATTTCGCTGCCTCCGCGCAAGACCACACTTTCCGCTTGCAAATCGACATTTCCACCAATTCCCGATGCCGTAGAAGCCGCCAGTTTGCCCTCATGTTCCAGGAGGATTCGCCCCGCTTCGACGCGAATATTGCCCGCATTTCCCGGTCCGTCGTTGGCAACGGTGACATCGCCACCTTCAGCAATTCGCAAGAACGGCGTCGAGAGGAACAAGTTGCCCGAATCGCGGTTGACCGAGGGATCGTTTAACAAGTCTTCCGATAAATTATCGCTAATCGACGTATCGGCTAAAATGCGGCTGGGCGTGCCTTCTGGGTCTGTACCCACCACTTCGATCGATCGGGTAGCATTGACGGTTACTTCCCCCGCCGGTCCCGTGCCAAAGGTGGCACTTTGTACCGTTGCCCCATCTCGAATCGACAGTCGCCCGGTATTGACGGTGACGTTGCCCCCTTTGCCACTGCTAAAGGTGCTGGCAAGCAAACTACTCGCCCGCCGGGTGGTGGGGGAGTTGCCGATCAGTTCCACCGCTTCAGCAGCATTGACGGTAATATTGCCTGCATTGCCCGTACCGAAACTGGGGGCGGAGATTAACGCACCCTCTTGGAGGCGCAATCGGGCGGCAGTAATGGTGACGTCGCTGCCATTGCCCGCACCTAAAGTGCCGACGATGACGATGCTTTCGTTGGCGTCGAAGGGGTTGCTGCCTTGCAGTTCGACGGATTCGGAAGCCGAAATTGCCACAGCCCCCGAACTCCCTTCGGATAAGGCTCGGGCAAAGAGGATCGAGCCGTTATCGAGCAGGATATTTCGTCCTTGTAGTTGCATCGCTCCCCCAGCCGGACCTCCGGTATCCAACCCCGAAGCGGCAGATAGGGAGATATCTCGAAGGTCGCGAGTCGTTCCCGGATCGATCGTCCAACCGTTGGGAGTGGGGTTTAACCGGGCAATGCCATCGCCGAAACTGGCGAGTTCGACCCGTCCGCCGATCGATCGCAGCGTCCCGCCTACCAGTTCCAGATTGCCCCCAACTAACGCTAGGGTGCGACCGGGTGGCACGGTTAAGCCTTCTCCGCTAATTCCTCCGGTGGCAAAGGTAATCTCGCGATCGAAAAATTGCAGGTTCCCCGTTCCCCGCACTTGAATCGTGCCGGGTTGAGACCCCAGTTGCAAACCGATGGGAACGCTAATTGTTAGTAGGGGCGGACGATCCTCTACTTTGGCACTGAAAATGCTACCATCCTCAAACACGAGGCTGTCGGCGGTACTCCCCAAAAACGACCCGCCGATATCCAACCGGGCGTTTTCTCCGAAGACGATGCCGTTGGGGTTGACGAGAATTAGGTTTGCCGTGCTATTGACGCGAATTAACCCGTCGATGCTGGAAATTTGCCCCCCGGTGATGCGGGTGATGACGTTCTCGACGCTGAGGGCATTGTCGAACCATGCCGTTTCTCCCATGCGAACGTTAAAGCGATCGAAGCTGTGAAACAGATTGCCCCCCGCTTGGGTTCCTCCGGTAATCTGCTGGAGTTCGCCCTTGGGACGAACGATCGAGTTGTTCGGTAATGTCCCGTCGGGAACGATTTGAGCGTTGGCAATTGTCGGCATCGCGAGTATGCCCGAGATTAGCCCGAAAGTCCATCTTTTCCCAAGTCTTTGGTGATCGCACATCGTCACATCTAGCGTGGAGAATTGATTTCATTATCCTACTACTGCTTTCCCATCTGCGTCGTCGATCGGTCGATCGTGGGTAAAACACAAGGAAAACGAGATTTATTCCTTCTGCCTTTCTTAATAAACGTCACGAAAAAACAACAGTTCGATTTCCGTAAACCAATACCCGATGCTGTAAGTGCAAGCGCACCGCCCTGGCGAGGACGACTCGTTCTAAATCTTTGCCTTTGCGAATTAAATCCTCAACCGTGTCTCGGTGACTGACCCGCACCACATCCTGTTCGATAATCGGACCTTCGTCGAGATCGACGGTGGCGTAGTGGGCGGTAGCACCGATGATTTTCACGCCGCGATCAAAGGCGCGATGGTAGGGATTGGCGCCGGGAAATGCCGGAAGAAACGAGTGGTGAATATTGATGATTTTGGGAAAGCGATCGATAAATTCGGGGCTGAGAATTTGCATATATTTTGCTAGAACGACCAAGTCAATTTTGTATTCCTGAAGGAGTTCTAATTGTCGGGCTTCGGCTTCGGCTTTGGTGGCTTTGGAAATCGGGACGTGGTGGTAGTCGATGCCAAATTGTTCGGCAATGCCGCGCAAGTTTTCGTGGTTGCTGAGAATTAGGGGAATTTCCGCCGGGAGTTCTTGGGCGTGTTGCCGCCAAATTAAATCTAGCAAGCAGTGATCTTGCTTGGTCACCCACAAGGCAATTCGGGGAATTTCGTCGGAAAAGTGCAGTTCCCACTGAGCATTGAGGGGGGCGGCGATCGCCTCGAAAGCAGGGGCGATAATGTCGCGAGGCAAGTTGAACCCCTCCAGTTGCCACTCGATGCGGCTGAGAAACAACCCTTGGGCAAAGTCGGTATGCTGGTCGGCGTGGACGATGTTACCGCCGTTGGAGTAAATGAAGTTGGCGATTTTGGCGACGAGTCCTTGTCGATCGGGACAGGAAATTAGGAGGGTGGCGGTGGGACTAATCATATTTTGAGGAGTTGCAGGAGTTCAGGAGTAAGTGCTTCGCACTCTTCTCGCCTACAGGAGAATAGAAAGCAGGGGGAGAAGAGGGTGAGGAGATGAAGGGGTGAGGGGATGAGGGGAAGTTAACGAACAACCAACCCCAAACCCCAAACTCCTAACCCCAATTGAAAACTATTTTTATCAGTGTTGACATTTACTTTCAACAAGTATATAGTGAATTGCAGTGTTCTCCTCTCAATAATATGCAGTGTTCTCCTCTACAGTTCTGGAGGGCGTGCAAGCGGGGTCGGTCTCGAGCAGACAGGCTCCGTATTTTCTTTAGACGCGACACCAGTTACAGTAAGGAACGGTAGTGTTTCGATCCGTTTTCATCCTCAGCTTCTCATGACTCCAACTTCTCCCCTTTCTGCCGCTTCATCGCTTACTCCGTCTACAGTCTACGATGCGATCGTCATCGGATCTGGTATTGGCGGATTGGTAACCGCCACCCAACTCGCCAGCAAAGGGGCAAAGGTGTTGGTGTTGGAAAGCTACGTGATTCCCGGTGGTAGTGCGGGCTATTTCGATCGAGCGGGCTATCATTTCGATGTCGGGGCGTCTATGATTTTCGGGTTCGGGGATAAAGGGACGACCAACCTCCTCACCCGTGCCTTGGAAGCGGTCAACGTTCGGTTGGAGACCATTCCCGATCCGGTGCAGATTCACTATCATTTGCCCGACAATCTGGAAGTGCAAGTTCACCGCAGTTATGAGAATTTCTTGCAAGAACTGGGCGATCGCTTTCCCCACGAACGAGACGGCATCCACAAATTCTACGATGAATGCTGGCAGGTGTTTAATTGCCTGAATGCCATGGAGTTGCTGTCGTTGGAGGAACCTCGCTACTTAATGCGGGTCTTTTTTCAGCATCCCCTTGCCTGTTTGGGATTGGTAAAATACCTGCCCCTCAATGCTGGAGATATCGCCCGAAAATACATTAAAGATCCCGAACTGCTGAAATTTATCGATATCGAATGTTACTGTTGGTCGGTGGTTCCGGCAGATTTAACCCCCATGATTAACGCCGGGATGGTGTTTAGCGATCGCCACTACGGCGGCATCAACTACCCTAAAGGTGGCGTCGGAAAAATTGCCCAGAAATTAGTGGAAGGATTGGAAAATGCAGGCAGCGAAATTCGCTATAAAGCCCGAGTTCGCGAAATTATCTTAGAAAACGGACGCGCGGTTGGAGTTAAATTAATCTCGGGGGAAGAATATCGCGCCAAACGAATTGTTTCCAATTTAACGCGCTGGGATACTTTCGAGAAATTGCTGCCATCGGACAAAATGCCGCCTGCGGAACGGCGATGGCAGCAACGCTACCAAAAATCCCCCAGTTTCCTCAGCTTGCATTTAGGCGTCGAAGCGTCGGTTTTGCCGCCGGAGACGGCTTGCCACCATATAATTTTAGACAATTGGGAAAAGATGGAAGAAGCAGGAGGAACCATTTTCGTCTCGATTCCCACCCTTCTCGACCCCGATTTAGCCCCCGAAGGTTATCACATTATCCATACATTTACCCCCCATCTTATCGACGAGTGGAAAACACTGTCGCCCCCAGAATACGAAGAGAAAAAGGAAGAGGCGGCGTGGAAAATTATCGATCGCCTCGAAACCATTTTCCCCGGTTTAGATGCGGGATTGGATTATATGGAGGTGGGAACGCCGCGCACCCACCGCCGCTTTTTGGGACGCCAAGATGGCACTTATGGACCGATTCCCCAACGGAAGTTAATGGGGTTATTGGGAATGCCCTTTAATCGGACGGCTATTCCGGGATTGTATTGCGTGGGCGACAGTACGTTTCCCGGACAGGGACTCAATGCTGTAGCGTTTTCCGGGTTTGCTTGCGCCCATCGGATTGCGGTGGATTTGGGGTTGTAGGAATAGGAAATGGTGCGTTTCGTTCCTCAACACACCCTACCAACTAACCCTTTTTTTTAGCAATAATCGTCCGGTGGCGGGGGTCGCTGGCGACGGTGGTGAGATACTCGAAACCCACGTCCCTTAGCGTTGCCTCGACATCGAAGGTGTAGTAATCGTCACTCCACGGTTCCGTACTTTTCATCAGGACGAATAACGCTGGGGATAAGTTTTGAATGACGGGGGATTTGGGGTTGTTGTCCACAATGGCGAGGCAACCGCCGGGACGCAGAATTCGCAGCACTTCTCGGAAAATGTTGCGGCTGGCGTCGCGGGGGAGTTCGTGGAGGAGGAATTGCAGCGTCACCAAATCGAAGGAATCCGAGGCAAATCCGGTGTCTTCCGCTTGTGCGTGTCGCCATTCGGCGATTTCCCCTCGGGTATCTCGCGTTTTGGCAACCGATAGCATATACGGCGATAAGTCCAAACCCACAGTTCGAGGGGGGGTTTCCTGGCGTTGGCTGTAGAAGCGGTGGAGGGGAAAGGTGGAGAGTCCGACGGAACAGCCGATGTCGAGGATGTCGCCAACGGGTGGGGGTGCGTATTGGACGAGAACTTGATGAAAACTCGATCGCAATCGGTCTTGTGCGGCTTCCCAGGTGAGGCTTTCTTTGGGCCAAACCCGCAGTGCCATGGCTTGGGTGGCGGGTTCGGCTTCAAAGGCGGCTTGCCAGCAGAGGTTGCCGTTGGTGTAGGCGTGGAAGGGGACTTGGTAGTAGTCGGGATAGGTGATGTGGGGATTGGCGATGTTGTCGAATAGGGTTTTGGCGTTGGAGGCTTCGAGTTCTTTGTAGGTTTGTCGCCAGGGAATGCCGTTTTTTTCTGCCGTTTTCACCAGCACTTGTCTGGCTTGCTGTTTCATGACGGCATAAATGGGTTTGGTGTGGATTAAGACGTTGACAACGCGGGATAGGAAGTCTTCGCCGGCCCAGTCGGGTTTGATTTTATCGTTCATCTAGCTACCTGAATTTTGCCCTTTTTTAGCTTACCGGAGTTGGGCGATCGCCGTTTCGCTGGCGTCGGTTTGAACAAAATTGTTAATCATCTCTCTGAATATAGGCTGATTGGATCGCATTTATTGTCGATCGGATGAGATCCACTTGGCACACATTTACGGTATCGCGCTCCTCTGACACGATTAGGAGCATGGGAAGAGCAGGTCAAGCACTCAAACAAGTTCTCGAAATCTACGGCATTAGCCAGAATAAATTGGCGGTGACGCTAGGGGTCGAACGCGGGAGCGTCTATCGGTGGGTTCATGAAATTCGCGATCCGACGGCGGAAACGGTTGTTGAGATCTTGGAATCTCTACAACAACTGAACCCGGATGCGGCGCAAGAATTTATCCGGTTGTATCTGGGGAAAGTTGTGGAAGGTAGCGACACCGAGGATTCTTAACTGCGATCGAAAAGATTTCATATAACCAAGCGGACTGTCCCAACCCACGGAGGTGGGTTTCGATTCTGTAGATGTGGTTTGAACCGCCACACCTAAAATGTTGGCGATCGTCCTTAACTAAAATAGAGAGTATCGAATCCATCCCCCTTGGTTGCCATGACGCTCGCAAAGCCACCGATGCCGATCGTTCCGCCTTTGGAAAATGGCGATCGCTTAACTCGCACCGAGTTCGAGCGACGCTACCAAGCCATGCCTCACATCCGCAAAGCCGAACTGATTGAAGGAGTCACCTATATGGCATCCCCGCTTCGTATCAGAAGTCATGGCGAACCCCATGGTAATCTCGTCACTTGGTTGGGAACGTACAAAACATTTACCCCAGGGGTGATTCTGGGGATCGAACCGACGGTGCGCCTCGATCCCGACAACGAACCGCAACCCGATGCCATCTTGATGATTCCCGGCGGACAAGCACGCATCGATGCCGACGATTATATCAGCGGTGCACCGGAATTAGTGGTGGAAATCGCCGCTAGTAGTGCGGCGATCGATCTTCACGATAAAAAACGGGCGTATCGTCGCAATGGGGTGCGAGAGTACATCGTCTGGCGCACGTTGGAGGGGCAGTTAGATTGGTTTCGCTGGCAGGCGGATGAGTATATTACCGTAGTGCCGGAAGAGGGAATCGTTCGCTCTCAAGTGTTTCCGGGGTTGTGGTTGGCGGTGGAGGCGTTGTTGGCGGGGGATATGGCGGCGGTGCTGTCGGTGTTGCAAAGGGGTTTGGGGACGAGAGAGCATGAGGAGTTTAAGCAAAGTTTGCCAGTTTCGCCGGGAACTTAAGTTCCCGGCTAATAGCTGAACCCCATTAAAATGGACTGAATTTTTCCCAGTCTTATATGCGAAGACTTTAGGTTTAAACCTGTGGCGGTTTGTGGCAACAGATGCGATTGACCTCTACAATGAGATCCAACCGGAATTGATATCGCGTTGGCAGTTTGAGAGGCGATCGAATATGGTACGAACACCCACCAAAACTCTGACTTTAGAAGAGTTTCTGCAACAACCCGAAACTACGCCAGCTAGCGAATATATCGATGGAAAAATCGTTCCCAAACCCATGCCGCAAGGAAAGCACAGCACGATTCAAGGAGAATTCGTTCCGGCAATTAATCAGGTCTTAAAACCCAAACGCTTAGCGCGTGCTTTTCCGGAATTGCGCTGTACGTTTGGGGGGCGTTCCACGGTTCCCGATATCGCCGTTTTCGTGTGGAGTCGAATTCCTCGAGATGAAAATGGCGAAGTTGCCAATACCTTTCTCCTGCCTCCGGATTGGACGATTGAGATTCTCTCTCCCGAACAAAGTCAAACGAAGGTCACTAAAAATATTCTGCACTGTCTCAAACATGGGACACAAATGGGGTGGTTAATCGATCCCGATGAGAAAACCGTATTTGTTTATCGCCCCAAGCAAGAGACGGAAGTTTTCGATCGATCGGATGAGGTGTTGCCGATGCCGCCGTTTGCCAGCGAGTTGCAGCTTACTGTCGGCGATTTATTTTCTTGGTTACTCGATTGACTAGGGTGTGCTTCAAACTATAGCCACCTCATACAGCTAGGTAGGGTAATGTTTTTAGATACCCATTACCCTACCTAAAAATAATCTTGCAACGCTTTCACCTCTTGGGTGTCCGATTGCAACGATCGAATGGCTGCTGCCGTCGCCTTCGCCCCGGCAATGGTGGTAATAATGGGGATTTTATACCCCAAGGCGGTGCGGCGAATCAGTTGACCTTCAGCTTGGGCATCTTCTCCGGAAGGGGTATTTAAAATTAACTGAATTTGCCCGTTTTTGACAACATCCAAAACGTTAGGACGACCTTCGGATAACTTCAGCACCAATTCCACATCGTCGATGCCGTGTTCTTGTAAGGTTTTCCGAGTTCCGGCAGTGGCGACAATTTTGAAGCCTAACTCCATTAAATCCTTAACCACGGGAACCACGCGGGGTTTTTCGCGATCGGTCATAGAAACGAACACCGTCCCTTCCAGGGGCAACCGTTCCCCTGCCCCCAATTCTGCCTTAGCAAAGGCTTTCCCGAAACCGCTATCGATGCCCATCACCTCTCCGGTCGATCGCATTTCTGGGCCCAACAGGGTATCGCTGCCGGGGAATTTGTTAAAGGGTAACACCGCTTCTTTGACGGCAATGTGTTTCGGCATCTGTTCTTCGGTAAATCCGAGGGATTCCAATGTTTCCCCGGACATGACTCGCGATGCCAGCTTCGCCAGGGGAACGCCAATCGCTTTGGAGACGAAGGGAACGGTACGGGAGGCACGGGGGTTGGCTTCCAGGATGTACACCTGTTCCCCTTGTACCGCGTATTGGACGTTCATCAATCCCACCACTTTCAGTTCCGTTGCCAGTTGCACCGTCCATTCGCGGATGGTGGCGACTGCCGACTCCGATAACCCCACGTAGGGAATGGAACAGGCGGAGTCGCCGGAGTGAATCCCCGCTTGTTCGATGTGTTCCATGATGCCGCCGATGACCACTCGTCCGGTTTTATCGGCGATCGCATCCACATCCACTTCCACCGCATTTTCCAGGAACTTATCGATTAAAATCGGGTGGTCGGGTTCCACTTGTACCGCATAGGTCATGTACCGTTCCAATTCGGCGTCGGAGTAGACGATTTCCATCGCCCGACCCCCGAGGACGTAGCTGGGACGCACCACCACGGGATAGCTGACCCGCTTGGCAACGGAGAGGGCTTCGTTGTAACTGCGGGCGATGCCGTTGGGGGGTTGGAGGATGTCCAATTTCCGCAGAATTTGCTCGAACCGTTCGCGATCCTCTGCCGCATCGATGGAATCGGGAGAGGTTCCCCAAATGGGGGCGTTGACTTTGGCGAGGGGAACGGCGAGTTTCAACGGAGTTTGACCGCCGAATTGGATGATGATGCCGACGGGATTTTCCGCTTCGATGATGTTGAGAACGTCTTCTTTGGTGAGGGGCTCAAAGTAGAGGCGATCGCTGGTATCGTAGTCGGTGGAGACGGTTTCTGGGTTGGAGTTGACCATGATCGTCTCGTAGCCTTGTGCTTGTAAGGCGTAGGAGGCGTGGCAGCAGCAGTAGTCGAACTCGATGCCCTGTCCGATGCGGTTGGGTCCGCCGCCGAGAATCATGACTTTGGGCTTATCCGACGGCATGACTTCCGACTCTTCCTCGTAAGTAGAGTAGTAGTACGGGGTGAAGGCTTCAAATTCTGCCGCGCAAGTGTCAACGACTTTGTAGGCAGGAATGACGCCCAGGCGTTTGCGGTAGGCGCGGACTTCATCTTCGGTGGTTTTGGTGGCAAAGGCGATTTGCCGATCGCTAAATCCGTCCCGCTTGACTTCCCACAGTTGCTCTTTGGTAATTTGCGTAAGGGGGGTTCGCTTGAGGAATTTTTCGGTTTCTAACAGCAGTTGAAACTTATCTAAGAACCAGGGATCGATACCCGTGAGTTCGTAGATTTCTTCGACCGTCATGCCCATTTGCAGCGCTTGGTGGACGGTGAAGATGCGTTCTGGGTTGGGGGTTCGCAATCCGGCGCGAATGTGGGATAAGTTGGGCAGTTTTTCGGCGCGATCGCACCCCCATCCGGCGCGTCCGGTTTCCAGGGAACGCAGCGCTTTTTGGAAGGATTCGGCAAACGTCCGCCCGATCGCCATCGCTTCCCCCACGGACTTCATCTGCGTCGTTAAAACGGGTTCGGTTCCGGGGAATTTCTCGAAGGCAAACCGGGGAATTTTGGTGACGACATAATCGATCGTCGGCTCGAAGCTGGCAGGGGTTTTCTTGGTAATGTCATTATTGATTTCGTCCAAAGTATACCCAACAGCTAACTTGGCGGCAAACTTGGCGATGGGAAATCCCGTCGCTTTCGATGCCAGTGCCGAACTCCGAGACACGCGGGGGTTCATTTCGATGACGATGAACTCGCCATTGACGGGGTTGACGGCAAATTGGATGTTAGATCCGCCCGTTTCCACCCCAATTTCGCGGATAATGGCGATCGACGCATCCCGCAGGCGCTGGTACTCCTTGTCCGTCAGGGTTTGCGCCGGAGCGACCGTAATCGAATCCCCCGTATGAATCCCCATGGGGTCGAGATTTTCGATCGAGCAGATAATCACCACGTTATCCGCCAAATCCCGCATCACTTCCAGTTCGTACTCTTTCCACCCCAACAGGGACTTTTCTACCAGGATTTGCGTCGTCGGCGAGGCGTCTAAGCCCCCTTGTGCCATTTCCTCAAATTCTTCCTGGTTGTAGGCTATCCCGCCTCCCGTCCCGCCGAGGGTGAACGCCGGACGGATGATTAGGGGATACGTGCCGATTTGCGCTGCCACTTGTTTGGCTTCGTCCAGGCTGTTGGCAATTCCCGACGGACACACGGCAACGCCGATTTTCTCCATCGCCTCTTTGAAGAGTTCCCGGTCTTCCGCTTTCTTAATGGCTGGGAGTTTTGCGCCGATGAGTTCTACGCCGTACTTCTCCAAGGTTCCGTCCTCCGATAGCGCCACCGCCAAGTTCAGCGCCGTTTGCCCCCCCATGGTCGGCAGCACCGCATCGGGTCGTTCTTTCTCGATGACCTTGGCGACGATTTCCGGGGTGAGGGGTTCGATGTAGGTGCGATCGGCGGTTTCCGGATCGGTCATAATGGTGGCGGGGTTGGAGTTGACGAGGATTACCTCGTATCCTTCTTCCCGCAGCGCCTTACAGGCTTGCGTTCCCGAGTAGTCAAACTCGCAAGCTTGTCCGATGACGATCGGTCCGGAACCGAGAAGGAGAATTTTTTTCAGGTCTGTACGACGAGGCATAAGGTGTTTGGGGTGTGGGGTTTGGGGTTTGGGGTTTGGGGTTGGTCAATGACCCATTACCCATGACCTCTTGATGAAATCCCAACCATTCTAAGGGGTAGAGGGGCGATCGTCGCGATCTCTTTTATCAAAATTTCCGGACTTTGCTATTTGTCATTAGTCCTTCGTCATTTGTCATTTGGATTTGGCTGCCCACCCTACGAAAGTCTTCTCTCTACAGTTTCGAGTCTAAGCTGACTAGGCGTCGCAACAAACTCATCACTTCCCCCGGTTTTTGCGTGGGTTGCGGGGGACTCCACTCCCACACTCGCGCGAATCCGCGTCGATACAGCACTTGGATGGTGTTGGTGACGGCATCGGGGGAACCTATCAGTATGACTTTGATGTATTCCCGGTTGTCGGTGGGGAGGGGGAGGAGTTGTTGGGTTGGCGGTGGAGGGGCGATTTCGGTTTCGGTGGCGTCGGTTCGGACAAAACTCTTCGGCTTCATAGTTACCTCAACTTTTGAGTGAATATTATCTTATTAGTTTACGTCACCTATATTAAGTAGTCAACTATTTAGATAAATTAACCAAAATGATTGTGTTTACTAAAACGTCATCATCTGCCACGATGGAAATCATGGGAAAAGCAGGTCACGCCCTTAAACAAGCCTTAGACCGTCACGGTGTCAGTCAATATTCCTTGGCTGCTAAACTGGGCATTGAGCGCACGAATGTCTACCGATGGGTACACGAAGTTCGCGATCCGAGTGCCGAACGAGTGTATGAAATCGTCAAGGCGCTCAAGCAACTCAATCCCGATGCAGCGCGAGAATTTGTCCGGCTGTATCTCGGGGAAGTTGTAGAGGACATCGAATCCTGAGATTCCTGAACTTGTGACCGAAAATTATGGGAAAAGCGGGTCAAGCCCTCAAAAAAGTTTTAGAAAGCTATGGCATCAGTCAATATTCTTTGGCTAGTAAACTCGGTGTTGGAGGTGCCAGCGTTCACCGATGGGTACACGAAATTAGCGATCCGAATGCCGAACGGGTTTACGAAATTACCGAAGCGCTCAAACAACTCAATCCATCTGCGGCAAAGGAATTCGTGCGGTTGTATTTAGGGGAAGCTGTAGAGGATGGCGATACCGATAATCCCGAAGCATGACTCAAGATCGTGGGAAAAGCAGGTCAAGCACTAAAACAAGCTCTAGAACGCCACAGTGTCAGTCAGTACGTATTGGCGGCAACATTGGGGATCGAACGTGCCAACGTTCATCGATGGGTACGCGAAATTCGCGATCCCACAGCCGAACGGGTTTACGAAATTACGGAAGCGCTCCAACAATTGAACCCGGAAGCGGCGAAAGAATTCGTGCGGCTGTATCTGGGGAAAGTTGTGGAGGATAGCGATACTGAGGATTCTTAACAATTGCCAATCCCGCCTGGAACTTAAGTTCCAGGCTAATAGTGAAAGTCTTCTAAAGAAGACTAAAACTGAACTTATATAATATGTAAATTCACCTTCAAACCACCAGATGTAGGGGCGAATGGCATTTGTCCTCGATCGAGGTATTACCTCTGCGTCAGTCCTACAGGAAAGATAAAGAGTCCATTTCAATGGAGTTGAGCTATTAGCCAGGGGTTTAAACCCCTGGCGGGTGATGGCAACCGATGCGAGTGAGATCTACAATGAGATCCGACCAGAATTGATATGGCTGTGGCAGTTTGAAAGGCGATCGCACCCTACAGCTCAAACGGCATCGCATCCAACACGAATGCCGAATTTAAGGCAAAATCTAAAGTAACTGACTTTCGATCGCCCTATGCCGACAACTGCCCAAAATTTATCAGAGTTCGTCCGATATTGCCAGCAACATCTGCGAGGCGATGAGAAAAGCGAGGCGCAAACCTTTCTGACGCGGTTTTTTCAGGCATTCGGACACGAGGGGATTAAGGAAGCGGGGGCGGAATTTGAGGAGCGGTTGAAAAAGGGCAGTGCCAAGGGGAAAACGGGTTTTGCGGATTTGGTGTGGCGTTCCCGTCCGGGAATTCCCGGCGTGGTCATTGAGATGAAGTCCCGAGGGGAGGATTTGAATAAGCATTACTCCCAAGTGGAACGCTATTGGATGCGGATTACGCCGAATCGTCCCCGCTATGCGATGTTGTGCAATTTTGACGAGTTCTGGATTTTTGATTTCGAGAACCAGGTAGACGAACCCGTGGAGAAAATCGCGCTGGAACGATTGCCCGATCGCCTGGGAGCGCTGTCGTTTATGGAGTTTGGCGGGCAGCGTCCGATTTTTCAGAACAACCAGGTGGAGGTGACGGAACGATCGGCGCGGCGGATGGGTGAGTTTTATCGGATGGTGCGCGATCGAGGAAAATCGCAGGGATTTACCGATTTTACGGAGGCGCAATTACAGCGATTTACGTTGCAATGCGTGTTGGCAATGTTTGCTGAAGATCGCCGTTTGTTGCCGACGGATTTGTTCGTGGCGTTGATTGAAGAATGCCAGCAAGGGGAAGGAAATAGCTACGATTTGTTGGGGGGTTTATTTCGGGAGATGAACCGATCGGGAACGACTCCGGCGGGGCGGTTTAAGGGGGTGGATTATTTTAATGGGGGGTTGTTTTCTGAAATTTGTCCGATCGAATTAACGGAGTCGGAATTGAAGGTTTTGGATGCGTGCGCTCGGGATGATTGGAGCAATGTACGTCCGAGTATTTTTGGCAATATTTTTGAAGGGGCGATCGAGCAGGAAATGCGCCACGCTCGCGGCATTCATTTTACTAGCGAGGTGGATATTCGGCAAATCGTCCGTCCGACGATTAGCGATTTTTGGGAGGAACGAATTGCGGCTGCAAATTCGATCGGAGAGTTGCAGGGGTTGCAGTTAGCGCTCCAGAGTTATCGGGTTCTCGATCCGGCGTGCGGGTCGGGAAATTTTTTGTACGTGGCGTATCAGGAGTTGAAGCGAATCGAGCAGTTGTTGCTGGAAAAGTTGGCATCGCGGCGGAAGGTGGAAAAGGATCAAATGGCGATGCAATTCGTGACGCCGTTACAGTTTTTCGGGATGGATACTAACCCTTTTGCGGTGCAGTTGGCGCGAGTGACGATGACGATTGCCCGGAAGATCGCGATCGATAAGTATCAGTTGTTTGAACCCGCCTTACCGTTGGATACGTTGGATGAGAATATTGTCTGTCGGGATGCGTTATTTTCGGAGTGGGTACGGGCAGATGCAATTATTGGGAATCCGCCATTTTTGGGAGGTAAACAGTTACGCTTAAATTTGGGAGATAAATATATTGATCGGGTGTTTGGGCAGTTTCCCGAGGTGAAGGATTCGGTGGATTTTTGTGCCTATTGGTTCCGGTTAGCGCACGATCGTATTGATGAATCGGGAAGAGTGGGGTTAGTGGCTACAAATTCGATCGCTCAAGGTAAAAGTAGGAAAGCCGCACTGGATTATATTACCCAACATGGCGGCATTATTCACGAGGCAATTTCCACTCAACCTTGGTCGGGGGAAGCGAACGTTCATGTCAGTTTGGTGAATTGGGCGAAACAACCGCAAACAACTTATCGATTGGATGGGAAAACTGTTTCTCAAATTAATTCTTCGCTAACGACAACTATTGATGTTTCTCAGGCAAAACGGCTCAAAGCCAATCTAAATTATTGCTTCCAGGGGGTAATCCCTGTGGGTAAAGGATTTATCGTAACTGAAAAACAGGTGAAGGATTGGATTGCTGCGGATGCTAAAAATCAGGAGGTGCTGAAGTTGTTTTCGATGGGGGCGAATTTGGCGAAGAATCCTCACGGAAAACCCGATCGATGGATTATTGATTTTAACGATATGTCGTTGGAAGAGGCAAGTGATTATCCGTTACCGTTTCATCATGTTAAGACTTCTGTGAAGCCAGAACGCGATCGAAATCGTCGGGAAGTCACAAGAGTCAATTGGTGGAAGTATGGCGAAAAACGTCCGGCAATGAGAAAGGCGATCGCCCCGCTTTCTCAATATTTTGCCGTTCCCAGAGTCTCAAAATGGTCGATTTTTATTCCTATCCCTCTAAACTGGCTACCGGGAGATAAATCTGTTGTAGTTGCTTCTGATGATTGCTATGTTCTCGGAATTCTTGCATCAAGTACCCATCGTACCTGGATGCACGCCCAAAAATCAACGTTAAAATCGGATATCGCTTACACCCACAAAAGCTGCTTTGAAACCTTCCCCTTTCCCCAAACTCCCAACCCCAAACTCATCGAACAAATCCGCAGTGCCACCCAAGATCTCCACGCCTACCGCACCACCCAAATGACCCAAAAACGATGGGGAATCACCCAACTTTACAACCAATTTTTCCACGAAAGCGCCAGCCAACTTGCCAAACTCCACGCTCAACTGGATAAACTCGTTCTCAAAGCCTACAAGTTCAAACATACTGATGATTTGCTGGAAAAATTATTAACACTGAATCTAGAGCTTGCCGAGAAAGAAAAGCGAAGCGAGACAATTATTGGACCTTGGGCACCGGACAATCCGCCTACCCGGTAAAGTGCGTACAAATGTCGATTGATGCTTTCGGGTTGGGGACAGTTTTAGGCAATAGATTTTGAAGTTCTAATGACGATCAATAATTGTTTTTCGTACGATAAGTAGTCATAGCTTCGCCCTGAAATTAGATTACCACATCCGAAAACCCCCGTCAACTCGTTCTCCAAATGACTCTATTCTCAATAATTTTGGGAAAATTGGGGGATTTTGGGGGCTGAGTGATCGCAGTGACACGAGTTTGCTACCTTAAACACTGAGATTCGATCGCCTACAATAAGAGAAAACCAGCTAATACGATGTTAAGTATAACCCTAGAGCAAATCCAGCGCGACCCCTTAAAGTATCTGCGACAAGTCGAAGCCGGTGTAGCTTTTATCATTCTCCAAGCCGATCGACCGATCGCCGAACTCCGACCTATTTCGAGTAGCCGCAAACAGCTACGACCCTTTGGTTTGTGTTCGGGTGAGTTTTTAGTTCCCGATGATTTTGATGCCCCCTTACCCGAAGATATTTTGAGTGCATTTGAGGGCAAATGAACATCCTGCTAGATACCCATATTTTCCTCTGGTTTATTAGTGGGGATAGTCGGTTATCGGCAGATGTTCGCGATGCGATTAGAGACTCGGATAATATCGTTTATCTGAGTGTTGCTTCGATTTGGGAGTCGATTATTAAGTATCAGTTAGGTAAACTTCCCTTGCCGGAACCCCCAGAAGTCTATCTGCCCAAACAACGGATTTTACATCAAATTTCCAGCCTTTCGATCGATGAAAGCAGTGTCGCTCTCTTAGCTCAACTCCCCGCACTACACCGCGATCCGTTCGATCGAATTCTCATTTGTCAAGC
>DVED01000148.1 GCA_015295945.1 Oscillatoriales cyanobacterium M59_W2019_021
CAATTCTGGTGGCGTGGTTGAAAATATTGAAAACGGCAAAAATGGCTTTATTTATACCCCGCAAGATTCGGAAGATTTTACCCAGAAATTAAAGCAACTTGTCGAAAGTTTCGACTTGCGGCAAGCAATGGGTGCGAACGGTCGTAAACAGGTAGAACAGTACAGTTGGGATACCACCGTGCAAAATTTAGTGGAAATTTGGCAGCAACAAATTCGCGATCGTCATGTTGATTAGGACAAATGCTGGTCGAGATCTCTCCAAAGCGTGTTGCGCGATCGTCAAAATCTACTGTAGGGGAGAAGCCTTTGGGTTATAGATCTTGGGTTTAGCCTGGGATTTACTGCCCAAATGCTTCGCCCTTCCACTTCCACAGTTTGAAAACATCCCCTAGAACGTTCTGTCCCTTTCCAGGGTCTACAAATTAATAAGTAGAGCATTGTGTTAGATGTTTAACCCTACCGATTGGGTTAAATCGGATTAGTTGTAAACCCGCCCAAAAAATCAGGTAAAATACTCATGTTGTTTGCCCCTACCGATCGGATTAAATCAGATGAGATGGGAATATCCACAACAAAAAAGAGTCAAGTTGAAAAAACTTGGCTCTTTTAAATTTTGCCAACCCGTCGATCGCGATCGAACTTAGAGTTGCACAACGGATTGACGATAATCGATGCGATACACCCATCCCCCACCCCCCTCATTCCCCCCTCAGAGGAGGGAAAATAGGGGAAGCTTCGCAGTTTTTTGTTGAGAGAGGGATTTAGGGTGAGGGCAAATAACCCATCTTCAAATTTCGCAATCAAAACACCGTTGGGCGAGTAAATCGGGTTTCCAGCCTTCGTAACCTCCCGCCAACACCCAGGTAATGCGGGGTAAGTGACCTTTGGGGGCATCGCGATCGAATTGCAGGTGGTGATAGTTCAACCATTCTCCCTCCTTTCGCCAACCCACGCGATCGCCGAATTGGAGATAATCGCGATCGACAGCCGTATAAATCCCTTTCTGCACGCTGAATCCGAAGCGTCCCTCGCTGTAGTGAACCCAGAGGCGATCGATGGTTTTCAAATCGTTACAGGGAAAGGGTAGAGAGCCTTGGGGATGGGGTTCGGCTCGTTTGACTGCCCGACACACCCACACCATCACCTTACGGGTTTCGCGATCGGCGGCTTTATAATCTTCAGCAACAAGGTAATCTCGTAACTGCGTATAGTCGGCGTCTACATCGCTAGTTAGGTCGCCAAAGTCGGTTTGCGGCACCTCGGGAGAAAGTCGTTCGTCGCCCTCTTCTTTTTCCTGCCACTCAATGCCCTCAGAAGGTACGGGTTCTTCGGGTACGGGAACCTCCCAACCATTGGGCACCGGAACGTCGGGCGAGGCAATGGGGTCGTTCTGGACGAGTAAATCTTCATCCCCTTCCCATTGGGGTTTCTGGAGAGTTTGTCGCTCCCACTTCCAAGCCACATAAGCCGAGACGATCGCTACGAATGCCCCTGCTAGTGCAGCAATTAACCTCCAATCCATAGGACTCCCAACTGTTGAAATAACGCCCTCAATAGCCGAGAGAGCCGTCGATGGCGAGTCTCCCTAACCAGGGGAACGTTATGATGATACTTGAATTTCATCCAATTGGGCGATCGTCACGTCGGCAGCTTGCAAATGAGCAGTGGCAGGTTGACCCCAGCAAATGCCGATACAGCCAGCCGCACCCGCCTGTTTCCCCATCTTGATATCCAGAGGCGAATCCCCCACCATCAAGGTTTGCGAAGGTTCGACTCCCAAGGCACGACAAGCGTCGAGAAAGAGGGAGGGATCGGGTTTGCTCGGACCGGAGTCTACGCCCATTTCTAGCTGAATATAGGGTTCGAGTTGGTGTCGGGCGACAAACTCCCGAACGCGCACCGTAGTATCGGCGGAGAGGATGCCCAATTTCAACCCCGCCTTCGAGAGGGCTTCTAGGGTTTCCAAGCATCCAACAAATAACGGAGAGGGTGCTGTGTCTTTCAACATTTGATCGGCTTCGTCGAAGGCTTGGCGGGCGATTTCCACCGATTCCAACCAGCCGCGACCCGTTTCGGCAACGTATACCGCCGCCGCAATTTCGTTTTCTCTGCGACTGCCCACCGCCAGCAATCCCGCCGGATCGAGGGTATTGCCGTCCAACCCGCACGCCACCAGCAGCGAATCTCCCGCACCGGGAATTTGAGCGTCGATGAGGCGCGATCGCTTTCGCCCTAAATTTCTGAGGAATTCTTCCGAATCCACCAGCGTCCCATCTTTATCGAAGACGATCGCTCGAATCCCCGAGAAAATCGAGTTTTTGCATTGAATGTCTACCAAAGGGGGCAACTCCTCATCCATCGCACTCATAACACAAAACAAAACGCCAACGGCTACTTTTCGATCGCCATTAGCGTTTTGCCATTGATAGCTACCAGCCTCTAGCTGTCAGCCGTCCACTAAAACTCCAGACACGTAAGGGTGGTAAGGTTGAAGAGAACTTCACTTCCACTGGAATCTTTGGGTCTTTGAGTTTTCGACCTCTAGCTGCAACCCTAATGGCGATTGCTATCTCACCGTCTAGTCATCGATGGCCGATGGAATTTCTTCATCGTCAGCATCGGCACTGGCAAGCTCGACATCTTCGCTGCCACCTTGCATCCGAGCGCGCATTTGCTCCCGGAATTTAGCTGCCATTTCCTCGGCTTTCTCGTAAACGAGTTGAGGATTTTTCACCATGTCTCCCGGCTCGGGTTCGAGTTGTTTGGTAGACAGAGAAATTCGACCCCGTTCGGCATCGAGATCGATGATCATCACTTTCAACTGGTCGTTGACATTAAACACGCTGTGCGGCGTGTCGATATGATCGTGGGAAATTTCGGAAATGTGGAGCAAACCGCTGACTCCACCAATATCGATGAACGCCCCGTAGGGTTTGATCCCGCGCACGGTTCCGATCGTCACTTCTCCCACTTGCAAGCCGTTCATCTTATGTTCGACTAGCGCCCGTCGATGGCTCAACACCAGACGGTTGCGCTCTTCATCGACTTCTAAAAACTTCAACGGCAAATCTTCGCCTACCAAGTCTTCTTTGGGCTTGCGCGTACTGATGTGAGAGCCGGGAATGAACCCACGCAACCCTTCGATGCGGACGAGCGCCCCACCGCGATTGGTGGCAAATACCCCAGAATGCACCGTAGCATCCTCGGCTTGGAGCTGGCGAACCCGCTCCCAAGCACGCATGTATTCGATTCGACGGATCGAAAGCGTAAGCTGTCCGTCTTCATTTTCATCGGTGAGGATGAAAAACTCTCGAGTTTCGTTTGCCTGTAGAACTTCTTCGGGAGCGTCTACGCGGTTGATCGACATTTCCTGAAGCGGAATGTAAGCTGCCGTTTTGGCGCCGATATCGATCAACGCGCCCCGAGGCTCGATGCTGAACACCGTTCCGGCAACCACATCGCCTGGGCTGAAGTGGTAGTCGTATTTGTCCAGTAGGGCGGCAAAATCTTCGTGTGTGAATCCAACGTCTCTAGTAAGTGTTTTCCGATCGAGCATGCGTGTTGTTTCCTAGAACTGAATCTCCTTGATAGCGAACTGTGCCTCCTGCTAGGTTGTCTGTTGGGTTTAGACGGGATGGCTTCCCTCCGAATCTTGAGTAACCGCTAGCAGTTACCGCGTGTGAATGAGAGTCGGGTGACTCTCTTGATTTTTTGGGTGAAGGCATGATAGAGAATCTGAACTTCATCATTCTACCCTACCCAAACCGATCGTGCGATGGTTTGAGATCGAAATTGGCTCGATTGATGTTATTAATGCTACCGATCGCCAAACCCGGTCGATCGCCCTAGTACATGGTGGCGGAAATCAGTCTACTCTTGCCAATTCGTGAAAAGCTTACGGGCTCGCGATTTTTAATTTTGCGGAAAGTGAGCGGTGTCGGTTTCCGTCCCGCTCAACTTTACCAAGATACATTTTTGATTTCGCGTCTAGGGCTTTAAAGTTGCCAGTTTCCCGTACCCGAAGGCGTTGCCCAAGAAGGCGATGACTCGAATTCTCCTGGAGTCTCTGGCGGTGCAGCGGGGTCGGCATTGGCATCGGTGGGATGACCGGATCGCAAATGATTTAAGGTTTCGACAAAATCCCGAATGCCTTGAAATTGACGGTAAACGGAGGCGAAACGAACGTACGCGACTTCGCTTACCGGACGCAAATGCTGTAAAACCAAATCGCCGATTTCTTGAGAGGTGACTTCGCGAACAGCTCGTTGTTGGAGTTCGGCTTCGAGTTCGTCGATTAAAACTTCTAACTGAGTTGAGGATAGACCCGTTTTTTCGCAAGCCCTGACAATGCCCCGCAGCAATTTCGATCGATCGAAAGATTCGCGTTTTTCGTCCCGTTTGATCACGGTAATCGGCACGAATTCAATCCGTTCGTAGGTGGTAAATCGACGCTGGCACTGGAGGCACTGTCGGCGTCGTCGGATGCTGCGACCGGATTCGGCCGATCGCGATTCGAGGACCCGACTTTCTGTATGCTCGCAGAAGGGACATTGCATGGCTGGTCGCTCGCGAGGACGCGAGAGGGCTTAGTCGGAGGGAAGTCAACGACCGATCGAGATTCTGCGCGATCGGCAATTGGCTAGAAAAAACGAGAACAGACGCGCGGATTTTTCTCGGCTGCACGTCTGTATTCGGCGTTTCGAGTGGCGATCGGTAGAGCACCAATGCCCTACCGATCGGTAAATTGAGAGAAAATCGGTTATTTCCCAATCTTGGGCGTTTCCCGAAAGGCAATGGCAAAGAAAATCGTTCCCAAGGCTAACGCCAAAACCAAAATATAAACAAGAGCTTCCATGGTTCGATTACCCAGCTATGAGTTGAGGTATTTACTAGTTTACCAAGTGGAACATCAAATTTCCGACTTGTGTGATTTTGAAACATCGATCGCTTCAAAAAACAACCCACGCTTGCCGTCAATCGAAAGCGTGGGTCGGGGATGGGATCGGAAGACCAACCCCATACCGCGATCGAATTCGATCGATTACACTTCTTGTTTGCGAGTCGAGCGATCGCCCACTTTTTGGAAGAAGCCAAATTCGACTTGTTCTTCGTCCAAATCGGGGTCGATTCCGGCAAACACGTCTCGGTACAACGTCCGAGCGCCGTGCCAAACGTGACCGAAGAAGAACAACAGCGCAAAGCAAACGTGTCCGAACGTAAACCAACCCCGAGGACTGGTGCGGAACACACCATCTGAATTCAACGTTTCCGTATCGAATTCAAACGGCTCGCCCAATTGCGCTTTCCGAGCGTACTTCTTCACTTCGGCAGGCGACGTGATGGTTTGACCGTCCAATTCGCCGCCGTAGAAGGTAGCTGTCACTCCAGCTTGCTCGAAGCTGTAGCGAGATTCAGCCCGACGGAAGGGAATATCAGCGCGAACCACGCCATCTTTATCCGTCAAAATGACGGGGAAGGTTTCAAAGAAGTTGGGCATCCGCCGCACGGTTAACTCGCGACCTTCGCGATCGGTAAACACCGGGTGTCCGAGCCAAGCTTGAGCGATTCCGTCGCCTTTATTCATCTGTCCGGTCCGGAACAGACCGCCTTTAGCGGGGTTGTTGCCAATGTAGTCGTAGAACGCCAGTTTCTCGGGAATTTGTTCCCAAGCTTCCGTTGGGCTCGCACCTGCGGAAATGCTGGATTGAACGCGACGGTTGATTTCTTGCTGGAAGTATCCGCTATCCCACTGATAGCGAGTCGGTCCGAACAATTCGATCGGAGTTGCCGCCGTGCCGTACCACATGGTTCCCGCTACGACAAATGCCGCGAAGAAGACCGCAGCAATACTGCTGGATAATACCGTTTCGATATTCCCCATGCGCAAGGCACGATACAGCCGCTCGGGAGGACGCACGCTCAGGTGGAACAGTCCGGCAATGATACCGACAATTCCGGCGGCGATGTGGTGAGCGACAATCCCCCCGGCGTTGTAGGGGTTAAATCCTTCCGGTCCCCAAGATGGGGCGACCGGTTGAATGCTTCCCGTCAGTCCGTAGGGATCGGAGACCCACATTCCCGGACCCCAGAGTCCCGTCAGGTGGAAGGCTCCGAAACCGAAGCACAGCAGACCGGACAAGAACAAGTGAATGCCGAACATTTTCGGCAAGTCCAGAGCGGGTTCCCCGGTGCGGGGATCTCTGAACAGTTCCAAATCCCAGAACACCCAGTGCCAGCAGGCAGCTAGGAATAAGAGACCGGAAAGAACGATGTGGGCGATGGCGACGCCTTCAAACGACCAATAGCCGGGATCGACTCCCGTTTCGCCCGTAACGCTCCAACCGCCCCAAGATCCGGTGACGCCCAACCGCGCCATGAAGGGCAGGACGAACATTCCTTGCCGCCACATGGGGTTAAGAACGGGATCGCTGGGGTCGAAAATGGAGAGTTCAAATAAGGTCATCGACCCTGCCCAACCGGCCACGAGGGCGGTGTGCATTAAGTGTACGGCGATCAATCGTCCCGGATCGTTCAGGACGACTGTGTGTACGCGATACCAAGGTAGTCCCATTGACTACGCTCCTCCTCTATTACATCTTGCTCAACGCTTTTATCCTTATATTCATTTGCCAGGATTATCGGCGATGCGCCGTCCCCGAGTCACCTCGATCGAGGTGAGACGACGGTAGTCGATCGGGCGCTGGAAAAATGAAGATTATGGTGAAATTTCCTACCGCTAATTCGGCAGGATATCTACCTTAACGAGAAATGGGCGCTTTCTAAGATTAGAATTCGGTTCCATCTTCGGTGGGGTAGGGGGAGTCTTGAAAGCCAAGACCCATTATTTGGGGCTGTGACGCCTGCCTGCTAACCGAGTTATCGTCTAGGCACGAGCGTCCAAACGTTTATGTAGTTTATCATAAATCCGTTAACGATTCTTCACTGACTCCACTTCGGACGGCATCGAGACTGGGGCGATTGCTGGGTGCCCCTATTGAGCGTCTTGTCGGGTCAGTTGACAAGTTGCCGACGACGTGCACAGAAGTTCGAGCGCCTGTTCGGCACTCATCAAGCGTTTGAGAACCACTTGACCGATATTTTCCTTTGCCGCCGCCAGGTCGTTTCCCGGTTTGACTTCCACCATCAAAACGGCATCTTCCACTCGGTACAGCCACAACTTTTCCGCCGGCTCTACCAGACATAAATTCATTCGTTCGATTTCGGGTTCTCGTCGCCAAGCGGTGGAACTCCACAAGCCTTCGGAACTCCAGATGCGGTTGACGATCCATCCCTCAGATAAGAAAAAATATTTCACGATCGGTCATTGGTCATTGGTCATTTGGTGTTGGGGGTTTGGGGTTTGTTAGTGGTTAGTGGTTTCTCTCCCCCTGCTTCCCCTGC
The DNA here is from genome assembly GCA_015295945.1 of Oscillatoriales cyanobacterium M59_W2019_021. Taxonomy (GTDB): domain Bacteria; phylum Cyanobacteriota; class Cyanobacteriia; order Cyanobacteriales; family Geitlerinemataceae; genus DVED01. The sequence goes on from DVED01000148.1 coordinate 7,402, forward strand.
CTTTTTCAATTCGGGGAGGAAGTGCGAGAGATCGGCGTGCTGCAAGCGAACGTCGAAGACATCGGCAAAGGTCGCGGCAACGATCGGACGGATGTCCTCGACGGTAATCCCCGGTCGAAATTGCGCCAAGCTACCAACGGGTCGATCGGCAATCCCACAGGGGATAATATACCCGAAGCCCGTCAGATCGGGACAGACATTGAGGGCAAAGCCGTGCATGGAAATCCACCGACTGACCTTGATGCCAATGGCGGCGACTTTGCATCCCTCCACCCACACTCCGGTTAGCCCTTCAATCCGCGAACCTTGCAGTCCCAATTTCTCCAACACCCGAATTAGCACTTCTTCGAGTTGCCGTAAATACCAATGTAAATCCTGGCGGTAGCGTCGCAGGTTGAGAATGGGGTAGCCCACCAGTTGACCGGGACAGTGGTGGGTGACTTCTCCGCCGCGTTCGACGCGATGGATGTCCCACCCGGTTTGGTAGGCTTGGGGTTTGAGAAAGTCTCGAGTCGCCCCTTGTCCCAGGGTGTACACCGGGGGATGCTCGACCAGCAAGAGCAAGTCTTCCCGGTCGGGATCGTCGCGACGGCGAGCGACCCATGCTTGCTGCCAAGCCCAAGCGACGGTATAGGGGACGGGTGACGATGTGGATAGACAGTACAGCAGATGTGGTTCTCTTTTACTCTGAATCATCTCAAAAATCAAGGGGGATTTGATGCCAATTTGAAAGAGAAGCGGCTCGATCGAATCACAAATTATCAAGGAATGCAAAGGATTTTAAAGTTACATCAGCGAGAATGCCAGATGCAATACAATAATTGTAAGGAAAGTGAAAGCACTTCAACTTTCCCACAACTAAACCGCCCTTGGACGTTGTGTTGGTAGGAATCGGCAATCCCCGCCCCGTTTCCTTTCTCACCTAAAAAAGAGAGCGATCGGCAGTTAATTTAGCCTGCAAAATTATCCTTTTTTAGGTATAGCCTTCAGCGGGAATATGACAGTATGAAACTAGTTATCCAAGGCAAAAATATCGAGATCACCGATGCGATTCGCGAGTACGTTACTCAAAAGATCGATAAAGCGGTGAACCACTTTCAAAATCTGACCATGGAAGTGGATGTAAATCTCTCGGTGGAACGCAACCCTCGGATTACGACCAGTCAATCGGCAGAAGTCACCATCTACGCCAATGGCGCGGTGATTCGGGCGCAGGAAAGCAGCGAATCGATGTATGCCAGCATCGATTTGGTGGCGAATAAAATTGCCCGCCAACTTCGCAAGTATAAGGAAAAACGCAACGACAAGAAAACTCACGCCCAAGTCAAGACGGGGACGATGGTGCAGCAAAAGCCCGTCGGCGAGAATCTCATCGGCGATCGCACTCCCGAATTGCCCGGAGAAGTTGTCCGCACCAAGTATTTTGCTATGCCGCCGATGACACCAGAAGAAGCCTTGGAAAACTTGAAGCTGGTGGATCACGATTTCTATATGTTCCTGAATTCTCAAACCGGAGAAATCAACGTGATTTACGAACGCAATCATGGCGGTTATGGTATCATTCAACCGCGTCCCGGTAATGGTGATCGCCACAAAGAACAAAACGGGAACGGTTCCGTTTCACCCGATCGCACCCATCCTCAAACGGTGAGTTGAAGTAGAGATTTTTGCGTTGGGTGAAAATCTCAAACTCCCTAAGAGTTAAATGATTCCTATGACGAGGGTATCTCAATCATTGGATGCCCTCGTTTTTTGCGATCGCAGAAGGCAGTGACCAGTGACCAGTGACCAGCGATCGGAGATCGGTTGGTAGGGTGTGTTGAGGTACGAAACGCACCATTCTAATTCCCAACCCCAAACCCCAACCCCCAAACCCCAAACACCCAACCCCAAATGACCAATGACCAATGACCAGAGATCGTTACGGATTGTAGTTTTAGGCGGTGGGGCAGCGGGATTTTTTGGGGCGATCGCTTGTGCCGAAACTTATCCCCACACCCGCGTTACCGTTCTCGAAGCCAATCGCCAACCCCTTGCCAAGGTGAGAATTTCTGGCGGCGGGCGGTGCAATGTCACCCATGCTTGTTTCGACGTTGCTGCCCTCGTCGGGAATTATCCCCGTGGGGGGAAAGCACTGCGGGGGGCGTTGACGCGGTTTCAACCCCGGCAGACGATCGAGTGGTTCGCCCGTCGCGGCGTGGCGTTGAAAACCGAGGCAGACGGGCGGATGTTCCCCACCACCGACGATTCCTCTACTATTGTCGATTGTTTGATGCAGGCGGCACAACGGGCGGGTATTCAAATTCGTACGGGAACTCCGGCGATCGCCCTGCGTCCCAATGCCGATGGGTCGTTTGCCGTGGAATTAAAATCGGGAGAAATCTTCGTTGCCGATCGGATATTAATCGCCACGGGAAGCAACCCCAAGGGTTATCGATGGGCGGCGGATTTGGGACATTCGATCAACCCTCCCGTCCCGTCGCTGTTTACCTTTAATCTTACCGATCGATCGTTACGGGAGTTGGCGGGGGTTTCCGTCGATTCGGCACGGGTGCGATTGCCCGATGCCAAGCTAACCCAAACCGGACCGCTACTGGTTACTCACTGGGGATTGAGCGGTCCGGCTATTTTGAAATTGTCGGCATGGGGAGCGAGATTTTTAGCGGAATGTGGATATCAAACGCCGTTAATTGTCAATTGGTTGCCGGAGGAAAATCCGGAAACGTTGCGGCAACAATTGCAAGGGCTGCGATCGCAATCGGCTAAAAAGGTGATCGGGTCTTATTGTCCCTTTCCCTTGGCGAAGCGGTTATGGTTGTATTTGCTCGATCGCTCCGGAATAGACCCGCAAACACGCTGGTCTCAAGTGTCGAATCAAGCGTTCAATTCCTTAATTGAAATGCTCGGGAACAGCCGATATCAGATTACTGGAAAAGGCGTTTTTAAGGAAGAATTCGTCACTTGCGGGGGGGTAAATCTTAAAGAAGTCAACTTTAAAACCATGGAAAGTCGCCGCTGTCCTCATCTCTATTTTGCTGGGGAAGTTTTAGATATCGATGGGGTGACGGGTGGGTTTAATTTTCAGAGTGCGTGGACGACGGGGTGGATTGCGGGACAGGCGATGGGGAAGTTTATAAGTAATAAGTAATAAATAAGTTTTTTCCTCAATATCCGTTGCTAATCCGCCGTTGCCCACCGCATTTTACCAGGGGTTTTAAACCCCTGGCTAATAGCTAAACTCCTCGCTTAGTGGACTGGGAGAAATTTCAGTCCATTTTAATGGAGTTGGGCTATTAGCCGGGAACTTAAGTTCCCGGCGGGATTTGAGACGAAACGATAAGGGGATAATTGCCTGACCTATTCGCCATTTATTTGTAAAAGGTCTGAATTATCAATCTTCAAAATTTGTCAATCCCTTCGCAAACAATCTTAAAAATTCCCCAAGTTGAAAACGTGACGCCAAGACTGAATCGATTCGCAATAAGAGTGTCAATAATTAAGGGTCGATCGACGAAAAATCGGGCATTGTAGCGAATTTGATCGACTTATTCCAAATTTTAGGCAAAAAAACCCCTTGGTATTGTTCAAAATTTTACCCTAAAATTCCATCGCCCGCAACCCCCATTTTGTCGTCGCTTATTGACACCATTCTCACACATTAAGTTCTGTTAAGAAGCTCGATCGATAGAAAGATTTAAATTCTGCGAAGATCGATCGTCCATTCAGCTTATCAATGGTCAATCGACGGGCGATCGAGAATGTCACAGAAACGGTAGAATATCTGTTTGCTTTCACCACTATTACCCATTACTATTACCCATTACCCATTACCAGCCCTCGATGAATCCAGATATCAGTACCGCCGTCCGCCAACTTTACGACACCTATCCCTTTCCCCCAGAACCCCTCCTTGACGAGCCGCCGCCGGGGTATAACTGGCGCTGGAACTGGCTGACGGCTTACAGCTTTTGTACTGGAAGGAAACCCGATCGATCAGACATCCGCATTTTGGATGCCGGATGCGGGACGGGAGTGGGGACGGAATATTTAGTACACCTCAACCCCCAGGCGCGGGTGACGGGAATCGACTTGAGTCCGGGGGCGCTAGAGGTGGCGCGGGAACGATGCCAGAGATCGGGTGCCGATCGCGTCGAGTTCCACAATCTCAGCCTATACGATGCCGATCAACTCGACGGCGAATTCGACCTGATTAACTGCGTCGGCGTCCTCCACCATCTGGAAGATCCCATTCGCGGCATTCAAGCTCTCGCCTCCAAGTTAGCGCCGGAGGGACTGTTCCACATCTTCGTCTACGCAGAATTGGGACGGCGGGAAATTCTGTTGATGCAGCAGGCGATCGCCCTGTTGCAAGGGGAAGAACGCGGCGACTTTACCGCCGGAGTCCGGTTGGGACGGGACTTATTCGCCACCTTACCCCCAGACAACCGCATCGTCGTCGAAGACAAACGGCGCTGGTCGATGGAAAACCACCGCGACGCCAACTTTGCCGATATGTACCTCCATCCCCAAGAAATCGATTACAATATCGAAACGTTATTCGATCTCATCGACGCTTCGGGATTGACCTTTATCGGCTTCTCCAATCCGGGATACTGGCAGATCGATCGCCTGTTGGGGAAATCGCCAGAATTGATGGAACGCGCTAGCCAATTGAGCGATCGCCAGCGTTATCGCCTTACCGAACTCCTTGACCCGGAACTGACCCACTACGAATTTTTTCTCGGTCGGGAACCCCTAGCAAAAGCGGACTGGTCTGAGGATGCAACTCTACTGGCTGCCATCCCCGAACTAAGTCCCTGCCTCCAAGGTTGGCCCGCACAATCGATCTTCGGTCCGGACTACCAACTCATCCAACTCACCGACGCTGAGTTTGCTTTTCTCCAAGGCTGCGAAGCGGGAGGGCGATCGGTCCAAGACCTACTCCCCACCTCCGGTCTCGATCTCGAAACCGTGCGATCGCTCCTCAGTCGCCAACTCATTCTTTTGTCGATTTAGGGGTTTGTCATTGGTCATTGGTCATTCGGGGTTGGTTAGTTGTTAGTTGTTAGTTGTTTCTCTCCCCCAGCTCCCCCTGCCTCCCCTGCCTTCTTCCTTCAAAAATTCTGAACTCCTGAACTCCTGTAGGCGCAGCCAGTGCGAAGCACTTACTCCTGAACTCCTTTTATTAATTTTTTTTTAAGTCTTGTTTCCCCTTCGTGATAAGATGACTTCTGGCTTGGATAGTCCGAGCCACGCACCATGATGGGTTATGCCGCACCGATCGTGGCGGGCTGTTTTGTCAAAAACGCAGCTTGTCGTTATGGCTCTGGGATAGAAACCGATGCTTGGCGATCGTAATTTGGATGGCGAGCAAAGCTCGATTTATCCGGGTTTCCGCAGATCGGAGTCGCCAAACGCGACTTCGCCCGAATCGACCCCCCAACCTCTCGCCGCCGTCCCCGCAACCTCGAACGAGGTGCAGTCGGAAAGCTCCCCCGCAGACCGGGAAACGGGAATGCAGGAATACGCTCGGCTCAAACAAGAGTTGTATGGGGTGACCCTGGCGTTAATGGGAGTCATTTTCGTTTCAGTCTGGGTGTTGTACGCGCTTCCCGTGGCGTTGAACTATTTGCTCGGCGCGACTGTGGGAATCGTGTATTTGAGAATGCTGGCGCGGGATGTCGATCGCATAAGCCAGGATTTCCGATCCTTTAGCAAAACGCGGTTTGCGGTCTTTATTGGGGCGATCGTCCTGGCGACCCAAGTCGAGCAACTCCAAATCGTTCCCATTTTTTTGGGTTTTTTGACGTATAAAGCCACGCTCATCGTTTATATGGTGCGCCTTTCACTGTTACCCGAGCGATCGTAAACATCGATCGAGTAAAGCGTGAAGTTATCCCCTCACCTGTTGAGGAATCTGCCTAAATCGAAATGTTGGATGTTTTAGACACCTTTAGCGCTCTCCCGATCGCTTCTCTAGAAGTCGGACATCATTTGTATTGGCATATTGGCAACCTGAAAGTTCACGGTCAGGTTTTTATTACCTCCTGGATTGTCATTGCAATTTTGTTAACGGCTTCGGTGCTAGCCACTCGTAATATCCAGCGAGTTCCAACAGGTGCCCAAAACTTGATGGAATACGCCCTGGAATTCTTGCGAGACTTGGCTAAAAGTCAACTCGGAGAGAAAGAGTATCGTCCTTGGCTCCCCTTTATTGGCACTTTATTCCTGTTTATTTTCGTGTCCAATTGGTCGGGCGCACTGGTTCCGTGGAAACTGATCCACATTCCAGAAGGCGAACTCGCCGCTCCCACCAATGACATTAATACGACAGTAGCTCTAGCTTTATTGACCTCCATTGCGTATTTTTACGCGGGTTTCAAGAAAAAAGGGCTGGGCTATTTTGCCAAATATATCGAGCCAACGCCGATTCTGTTGCCGATCGCGATTCTAGAAGATTTTACCAAGCCCCTCTCCCTGAGTTTCCGTCTATTTGGTAACATTTTGGCAGACGAACTAGTGGTTGCCGTATTGGTTTTACTAGTTCCTCTGTTCGTGCCCATTCCGGTGATGATGTTGGGTCTGTTTACAAGTGCCATTCAAGCCCTTGTATTTGCCACCCTGGCAGCAGCCTACATTCACGAAGCCCTGGAGGGGCATGGCGAAGAAGAGCATTAAAGAGCGCCTGTTATTAAGTTGAATCTCAACGAAAAAATGGCGATCAAACGCTTCGATCTCGTCGGCTAATACTCTAGATTTCGTTCATTTGTTCATTTCGTAACTGATTCGTTAAGGAAAATCATCATGGATCCATTAGTTTCTGCTGCTTCCGTTTTAGCTGCTGCTCTGGCTGTCGGTCTGGCTGCAATCGGTCCTGGCATCGGTCAAGGGAACGCAGCGGGTCAAGCTGTGGAAGGGATTGCCCGCCAACCGGAAGCTGAAGGAAAAATTCGCGGTACGCTCCTGCTAACCCTGGCCTTCATGGAATCTCTAACCATTTACGGCTTGGTGATTTCCCTCGTGCTGTTGTTTGCTAACCCCTTTAGCTAAACCGACGGATCGGGGAGGCGGCGTGCTAGAAACGCACCCGTTCCCCATCTAAGCGAGAGAGGGGGATTTTCCCCCCTTGGCTTCTTAATTTTGCCTTCCTTCGATCGAGTTCCCGTACTTTTAAACCCAAGCAATGTTTGATTTCGATGCCACTTTGCCCCTCATGGCAGTGCAATTTTTAATATTGATGGCTCTGTTGAACGCGGTGTTCTTCAAACCGCTGAGCAAGGCGCTAGACGAACGAGATAATTATATCCGTCAAAATTATAAAGATGCAGAAGATCGGTTGGCGAAAACCCAGGAATTGGCGAGCCAATACGAACGAGAGCTAGCCCAAACCCGCAAAGCCGCCCAAGAGATCGTCATTGCCGCGCAAAACGAGGCGCAAGAGCGATCGAATCAAAAAATTGCCGAAGCGCAGCGGGAAGCCCAACAAGCTCGAGAAAAAGCGGCTGCCGAAATCGAACAGCAGAAGCAAGAAGCCATGCAATCTCTCGAAGGGCAAGTCAGCGCTCTCAGCCGCCAGATGCTGGAAAAACTGTTGGGTGCCGATTGGGTCAACAGCTAGCGGTCGCGGCGAACGCGCGTCACGACGACCCGCGACAGATCGACAACGGACACGAAAACAGTAGATAAACATGGAAACGTTTGTGTGGCTGGCAAATGCCAGCGCAGAGGTAGAAGGTGGGGGCTTCGGACTCAACTTCGATATCTTAGAAAGTAACATCATCAACCTCAGCATCATCATCGGAGTCTTGATTTACTTCGGGCGGGGTTTTCTGGGGAAAGCCCTGGGCGAACGCAGCGAACGCATCGAAACCGCCATTAAAGAAGCCGAACAGCGGGTGCGAACCGCGCAAGAATCCCTCTCCGACGCCCAGCAAAAGCTGACCCAAGCGCAAGCTGAGGCGCAGAAGATTCGGGCAAACGCCGAAGAGCAAGCTCGGGCGGCGAAAGCCGCGATTCTGGAAAAATCCGATCGCGAGATCGAACGCATGAAAGCGAGCGCCAGTCAAGAGTTGGAAGGCGATCGCGATAAAGCCATCGCTGAATTGCGGAACCGGGTGACGGCACTGGCGCTCGAACAAGCCGAAGCGCAATTGCGCCAACAGTTGAGCGATCGCGCCATTCAAGAAAAAGCGGTCGATCGCAGTATTGCCATGCTCGGAGGTTAACCCATGAAAAGCAGTGCTATGGGCAGCGAAATTGCCGAACCTTACGCCAAGGCGTTGATGTCGGTTGCCGAACAAAACGATTTAGCCGATCGCATCGGCGAAGATGTCACCTTCTTGCGGCAGGCGCTGAAAGAGTCTCCGGACTTTGCCAACTTTTTAGCCAATCCGATCGTCAAACCCGAAGATAAAAAATCGGTGTTGCGCCAAGTTGCCGAATCAGAGATTCACGCCTACACCCTCAACATTTTGATGCTGTTGGTCGATCGGGGGCGGATTCTCTTCCTCGACGACGTATGCAAGCGCTATCAAGCTCTATTGCGCGAGCGCAACCAAGCCGTCCTCGCCCAAGTCACCTCCGCCGTGGAACTGACCGACGACCAGCGACGCGCCATTTCCGACAAGGTCAAAGCCCTGACCAACGCTCGCGAGGTCGAATTGGAAACCCAAGTCGATCCCGAAATCATCGGTGGGGCGATCGTCCGCGTGGGTTCTCAAGTCCTCGACGCCAGTCTCAAAGGACAACTCCGCCGCCTTGCCTTGAGCTTGAATGCCGGGTAATTTCCCTCCGCCATCGTTGGCGATTCCCTCTCAAACCTCAGTCACAAAAAAGCATTATGGTAGCTATCAGACCCGACGAAATTAGCAGCATTATTCGCCAGCAGATCGAACAGTACGACCAGAACTTACAAGTCTCCAACGTCGGTACTGTCCTGCAAGTCGGCGACGGCATCGCCCGGATTTACGGTCTCGACAATGTAATGGCAGGCGAACTGCTCGACTTTGAAGATGGAACCGTCGGCATCGCCCTCAACTTAGAAGAAGATAACGTCGGCGCCGTATTGATGGGCGAAGGTCGTGGCATCCAAGAAGGCTCCTCCGTCACCGCCACCGGCAGAATCGCCGAAGTTCCCGTCGGCGAAGCCATGCTCGGTCGCGTGGTCAACGCCCTCGGTCGTCCCATCGACGGTAAAGGCGATATCAACACCTCCGAAACCCGCCTGATCGAATCTCCCGCCCCCGGTATCATCGAACGAAAATCGGTGTACGAACCCCTACAAACCGGGATCACCGCCATCGACGCCATGATTCCCATCGGACGGGGACAGCGGGAATTGATCATCGGCGACCGCCAAACTGGGAAAACCTCGATCGCCATCGACACCATCATCAACCAAAAAGAAGAGGATGTCGTTTGCGTCTACGTCGCTGTCGGTCAAAAAGCCTCCACCGTCGCCCAAGTGGTGCAAACCCTGCGCGAGCAAGGCGCGATGGACTACACCATCGTCGTTGCCGCCAATGCCAGCGACCCAGCCACCCTGCAATACCTCGCCCCCTACAGCGGCGCGGCAATGGCAGAATACTTTATGTACAAAGGTAAAGCCACCTTGGTCATCTACGACGATTTGTCCAAGCAAGCCCAAGCCTACCGTCAAATGTCCCTGCTGCTCCGTCGTCCCCCCGGTCGCGAAGCCTATCCCGGAGACGTATTCTACCTCCACTCTCGCTTGCTGGAACGCGCCGCCAAACTCAGTCCCGAACTCGGCGAAGGCAGCATGACCGCCCTGCCCATCATCGAAACCCAAGCGGGTGACGTTTCCGCGTACATCCCCACCAACGTGATTTCCATCACCGACGGTCAGATCTTCCTGTCCTCCAACCTGTTCAACGCGGGTCAGCGTCCGGCAGTGAACCCCGGTATCTCCGTATCCCGCGTGGGGTCTGCCGCCCAAACCAAAGCCATTAAGAAAGTGGCTGGGAAGGTGAAACTGGAACTGGCGCAGTTCGACGAATTGGAAGCGTTTGCCCAATTCGCCTCCGACTTGGACGAAGCCACCCGGAAGCAACTCTCGCGCGGTCAGCGCCTGCGGGAAATCCTCAAGCAGCCCCAAAACTCGCCCCTGCCCCTCAACGAGCAAGTGGCAATCATCTACGCGGGAATTAACGGCTACCTCGACGATATCCCCTTAGAAAAAGTGCTGATCTTCACCGTTGGTTTGCGGGAATACCTGCGTACCAGCAAGCCGAAATACTGCGAAATCGTCCAGCAGCAGAAAGTCCTCAGCGACGAAGCCGAAACATTGCTCAAAGAAGGCATCACCGAGTACAAACAAACCTTCTTGGTGTCGGCTTAATTAGTCATTGGGGGTTGGGAGTTCGGGGTTTGGGATTTGGGGTTTGCTAGTGGCTAGGGTCACTGGTCGCTGTCTTCTCCCCTTCCTGAACTCCTGAACTCCTGAACTCCTGCAACTCCTCGAAAAAAATTATGGCTAATCTTAAAGCAATTCGCGATCGCATTCAGTCGGTCAAAAATACTCGAAAAATCACCGAAGCCATGCGCTTGGTGGCAGCCGCTCGGGTGCGCCGCGCCCAAGAACAGGTGCTGTCCACCCGTCCTTTTGCCGATGCCTTGGCTCAAGTTCTGTACGGCTTGCAAAATCGCCTCCAATTTGAGAGCGTCGATTTGCCCCTGCTACAACAGCGCCCCGTGAAAACTGTGGGATTGTTGGTCATTTCCGGCGACCGGGGACTGTGCGGTGGTTACAACACCAACGTCCTCAAACGGGCAGAAGCTCGCGCTAAGGAACTGACGGCTGAAGGCGTCCAGTACAAGTACATCTTGGTGGGACGCAAGGCAGTGCAATACTTCCAGCGTCGCAATGCGCCCATTATCCAAACCTACACCGACAACGAGCAAATTCCTACCTCGAAAGACAGCGCCCAAGTCGCAGACTTACTGCTTTCGGTGTTTCTCTCCGAGACCGTAGACCGGGTGGAATTGATTTACACCAAGTTCGTGTCCTTGGTCAGTTCTCGTCCGGTGGTACAAACCCTGCTGCCCCTCACTGTCCAAGGTCTGGAAGTTCACGACGATGAAATCTTCCGCCTGACCACTAAAGGCGGACAGTTCCAAGTGGAACGGGAAAAAGTGGAGATGCCGAATACGGATTTGCCTCGAGATATGATCTTCGAGCAAGATCCCACGCAAATTCTCGATGCCCTGTTGCCGTTGTATCTGAATAACCAGATGTTGCGAGCTTGGCAAGAGTCGGCGGCTAGTGAGTTAGCCGCGCGGATGACGGCGATGAACAACGCCAGCGATAACGCTAAGGAGTTGATCCGAACCCTATCTTTGTCGTATAACAAAGCTCGCCAAGCTTCTATTACCCAGGAGCTACTAGAAGTAGTCGGCGGAGCCGAGGCTCTTTCGGGTTAGAAAAGCACTTGACAATTTTTCTTTCATATGCGCTCGCTCTTTTCGAGCGCTTTTTCGTGGAGGATTTACCGCCCAAATTGCGTCGCCCTCCAGACGTGGGAACCTCAGTATGGGTTAAGCAAAATCCTGTATCCCTTGTTAGGGTTTGGGGTTAGTTATTAGTTGTTCGTTACAACAGTAAATACCACTTTCTCTGGGGAAGAGGGGTGGCAATCAGCTATAAACCCAAAAACCCATTCACTCTGAAATTGGGGGGACTGTGGTGTCGGGACTGTTCGATTTGAGAGATCCTCTTCAAGGAGAAAATTGTCGATCGGACGAAAGACGCGGCAAAATGCGGACGATAGATGCCGATCGAAACCCTACAGGAAACCCGCGATCAAGTTGGCACGATGAAGCGACTGCCAAGGAACGGCGAGGGATGGAAAAATAGGACTTAAGGCTGGACAAAAACGGATTGAGGATGACCAATAGTCACCTTAAAGAAGGGAAAAGATGAGAATTGGATATTGGGACGCCCAGTAGCGTTACCAATCCCCAATAATCCAGTTACATTTCCCAATCTTCTAGTTCTTCGTCTTCGTCGATTTGAGCATCGAGTTTGGCAGCGATCGCCCCAGCAAGGGCAGCTTCTAAAGTCGCGGCATTCACGTGAGACGCCGCCTGTTCTTTTAGGGGGCTGGTCATGGGAATTAACCGCAACAGTCGATTTTCTTGAACGAGATCGAAGTAAGCTTCCGCTCGAACGCCCGTTTTCAGTTCCAAACAATCGAAACTGCAAACATTGAGATAGAGCGAGTGGTTGGTCACGACGGTAGACTGGCTGGGATCGGCGAAAACCTCGACAACATAGCCTTCTCCGCGACTCATCGGCTTGCCATTTTGAATGTAAATGTAGCGAACGCGATCCAAATCGGCAAGGACTTTTTGCATATCTCGCTTGTTGACCAGCGTGCCGGTATCGACGATGCAAGGAGCGGGGGTTTGGGTATTGAAGGAGCTGTTAACCATAAAAATGAGCCTCGGGTTGTAGTATCTTCCCCGAATCCTAATCGGGTTTATCTTGATCGGTCAATTTGCAGAGAATCGATCTACGATCGGTTAGTCGATTACATCAGATACAGGAAGGAAGATTAACAGGTATTGCGGATACAATCTAATTTTGGCACAGCCGGAAAAGTTCCGGTATCCGCCAAATGGCTGAAACCCTCTAAATTCATGTACGAACGTAACAAAGTTTCCTTCTGGAGTCGTCAATTTTGGTTTCAACAGGGTCAAGTCTTAGCGGCAGCGATCGCCTTTTATACCTGCTTGCCCGTTCCCTTATCCTGGACGTTGGAATTTCGCGGCATCGCCCGAATGGCGCCATTGGTAGGCTTGCTAGTGGGCGGTGTGCTGGGACTGTTGGATACGGGGTTGCAGCTTTTGGGAATGCCCCTCCTGACGGGGAGCGCCGCGATCGTCGTTGCCGGAGTGGCTATGACTGGAGGGCTCCACTTAGATGGTGTCATGGATACGGCAGATGGGCTAGCGGTGTCTGACCCCCAACGGCGCTTGCAGGCGATGAGCGATAGCGTGACGGGGGCGTTTGGCGTCATGGCAGCTATCTGCGTCGTTTTGTTGAAAGTCGCCGCCCTTGCCGACTTGGAAAATGATCGCTGGCTGGCGTTGATGGCGGCGTTGGGTTGGGGGCGCTGGGGACAATTGGTGGCGATCGTTCGCTATCCTTATTTAAAGTCCACAGGAAAAGGAGCGATCCACCGAGGATCGATTCGATCGCCCTTAGAACTCCTGCCGGGATTGATCTTGTTGTTAGCCCTCAGTATCGGGCAAATCCTGCTCGCCCCCGATCGGTGGCTGGTAGCGGCGGGAATGGCACTGGGGGGAATAGCGATCGCCATTTTAACGGGCGCTGGGTTGAACCACAAACTCGGCGGTCATACCGGAGATACCTACGGTGCCGTTGTCGAATGGACGGAAGCCTTGCTGCTGTGCTTGCTGACCGCTCTAGAACCCTAAGCCGATGACGAAGCTGGCTCCCCGCCAGGGTATCGGAACTTTCATATGCTATTGCTATATTTGAAGCATTACATTTTTTTTGATACTCAAAAAAGACTCGAGGTGATGGGGAGTGTACCTCTCCATTCTGCGAGGGAAATCTTGTAAATTCTAGGAGATTGCCATGCCTCAGAAACGCACTGAAATTGCCCGAGATCGCCAAGTGAAATGTCCGGAATGTGGTGCAGAATTTGAAGTCGAAGCGATTCTCCGCGAAAATATCGAGCAGGAACTCAGACAGCAACTAACAGTAGAAATTCGCGATCGCCTGACCGCAGATTTACAAACCCAGATCGAGCAAGAACTCGAAGCAAAACTGCATCAGCAAATCGCCAGCCTCAAAGCAGAATCCAAGATCGCCCAAGAACGACTTCACGAGCAAATCGAAGAAGCAAAACAAAGAAACCAACGCCTACAAGCTGAAAAAGCTGCCCTCAAACAGGCAGAACGGGAGCTTCAAGACTTAAAAGAAGAAATGGAAGAGAAACTCGATATCGCCCGATACGAAGCGAGCCGAGAAACTAAGCAAAAACTCAAGCAAGAGTATCAAGAACAATTGAGTCGCGACCTGCAAAAAGCTCTGGCAGATAAAGAGATTGAATTAACGGAAAAAGCAGAAAAAGAACGGCAACTGAAAGCGCAACTCGACGAACTCCAGCAAAAGCTCGAACAAGGTTCGATGCAGCTTCAGGGCGAAGGATTGGAGTTAGCCATTGAAGAAACTTTGCGGAAGCTCTTTCCCCGAGACCACGTAACGGAAATTAAAAAAGGAGCCTTCGGAGCCGATTTAACGCAGATTGTTGTGAACCGCTTCGGAGCTTCTGTGGGCAAAATTATTTATGAGTCGAAAAAGCAGAAAAACTGGCAAGATGAGTGGCTGCAAAAGCTACGTCAAGATGCGATCGCCGAGAAAGCCGATCTGAAAGTAATTGTCAGTACCTCTTTACCTAAAAATTTTAAGGGCTTCGGACAGATTGACGATATTTTTATTTGCCAATATCACGAACTTCCGGTTGTTGTCGCCTTGTTACGCGAAGTCTTGATTCAGGTGCATCAAGAGAAGAATGTTCAAGAAAATATGAAAACCGTTCAAGAGCAAATTGTAGACTATATTCGCAGTGATGAGTTTATCACGGTGATGACGATGGTACAAGACGCTTATCACGCTTTTAGTGAAGATTTGCGCAAAGAAGAAGAGTATATGAAAAAGCGCTGGAAGGCACGGCGCGATTATCTCAGTAAAATCACGACGGGGATGACTTCTGTCTTGGGAAGTTTAGCGGCGATCGGAGGCAGTCAATTGAATTTTTCAGGAAAATTATTTAACAGCAAACCTCCTGAATTTTTGCTATCAGAATCAGATGTTGATTCGTAGCTATTAGACCTCTGGAGAAAACTCAGTTTTTGCCTAGACAAAGCAAGGGTTTGAGGGGGATTTCCGGAGATATTTAATATAGCAGGGCGAATACCATTCGCACGCCATTTGCTCCACTTGTCTTGGAAAATTGCTCCCCAAGACCGCATTTTCCGCTGGGCAGACCCCAAGACCGCAATGGCTCCCCTACAAATGGTAGTTTAATGGTCAAATTGCATAAGTCCTGGACTATCGACTAGCCCATTACCCAATCCGTTCGATCCACACTTTCATCGCTTCGATGCGCAGAGATTGAGCGCGAGTGCCGCAGTATTGACCGTTGGAGCAGGTAGGCGAGTCGCCGATATTTTGGATGTGAGCGACATAGCAAACCCGGTAGTTTGCCGCTTCCGGACCGCCGATGCGAATGGCAAAACCTTCCAGTCGCCGGTTTTCGCCGCGAGTGCCGACGAACTGACCGGAAGTCACCCACGGGGTATCGCCCACTCCGGCGAGGTGCGCCATATATTCGAGTTGCAAGCCGGGAAGGGGGGTTGCCAAACTCATTTGGAAGCCTTCGATGCCTTTAGCTTGACCGCGAGTTCCGGCAAATTCGCTGGCGCCGAATTCGCGATCGCCCATCCCTTCGATATGGACGACAATCTTGAGTGGGAGGGCAGAAGCCGAGGGGGTTTTGCCCGTTTTCGGCAGCGAGGTGGTTTCTAACCCCAAGCTTTTCGCTCCAAAAACGATCGGCGGTTCGGCGGTAACTTGGGGAGCCGTTGGGGGTGCAACGTTGCCCCAAATAAAAGTATCGATGTTTTGGGGGGACGCAGCCGCTGCGGGGGAAGGAGGGCTAGATGGGGCTTTCAAGGTTAATTTACCTCGGGAGGCGGCGATCGCTATCGGCTGACCCAGGGATTGGCTCACCGCTTCCGTCAGGCGCACCCACTCGGTATCCTGAAGTTGGTTGCCGCGATCGATCAAGGTCAGCAGTACCGCCACCGGATGCCGACCTTCCACCAAACTCTTCACGTCAGGAGGCAAGTAAGCTTCGGGCGTGTTGAGGATTTTCGTCCGAAAGGCTCGCACTTGCTCTTGATATCCCGTCAACGCCTCGAAATTGGGCTGTTCGACATGGGTCAGCGATAAGAAGCGATCGAGAATGCGTACGGCTTTGTCCCGCATGGGGGTGGAGGATGACGATGCCGAACTCGCCAGCGTTTGCAATAAGCTTTTCAAATCTTTCAGGGAACTTTGCTCGCCAATGGCAGGCAAGGGAGATAGATTCGAGGCGGCTGCCAGTTCGATGATTTGCATTTGCAGAGTGTTGAGTTGTTGCAGCAGCGCTTGCGGATCGTATTTCATGGGAGGTAGTTGGGGGCGATGAACGATTTGCTGGAAGACTGGCGCGGTTTGTCAAGGGTTTTCAAAATATCTTAACGATCGAAACCCGAATACTGACAGAGGCTCCGAAAGGCAATTTTATCGGTTTAGGGCGCATTCGTCATGGGTGACGAGCGAGTAGCGAGTACAAGGGTGCGGCGATAAAGCTACCATTGAGGGGAAGCGAGATAGAAGAGGAGAAACCCATGCCTCCAACACCCCTATATATTTCATCTCGGGTTTGACGATCGACCCCCGAGTTGTGCGAATCTCGATCGCATTGGCGTAGCCCGTCTTCTGGACGCAGCGAATCCTCGCTGTGTATCGCTCCGGCACGGTCAACCTGATTGCATCCCTAAAAAGTCTGCTGGAAGAAGGTTGCGGGTTTTCAGAAAAGTCTCCTAACAAACCTCGTCCAGTGCCTAGCTGTCACTCAAAATGTCCGAGGAATCAGCCACTTTCCAGCCAAATCGATCGATTCCCATCGATCCTGCCGTGACGATCTCCAAGGGAGCGACCGTCCGGCAAGCGATCGATCTGATGTACCGACGGCAGACGAGCTACCTGGCGGTGGTGGACGGCTCTCGGTGGGTGGGGATGTTTGTCGAAGGCGATGCCATCCGGATCGTGGCGTTGGGGCAATCCTTAGACGAAATGTCCGTCGCCCGCGCCATCTCTGCCGATCCCGTCGCTCTGCGAGTGGGCGATCGTTTCCTCAATCTGGCGGACGCCAACTCCCCATGTCATCTCCCACCGGAGTTGTATTCGGCTGCCCTTCAGTTGTGTCGGGAGCATTCCCTGCGCCATTTGCCCTTAATCGACGAACGAGGCAATCTGTTAGGCGTTCTCGATGATCGATCGTTGTGGTTGGAGAAGGTCAATCTCCCGGTTATCGAAGAGGTGCGAGACAATTGGAAAGATCGGGTCGTGCCTGTGCCTCCAAT
This sequence comes from Oscillatoriales cyanobacterium M59_W2019_021, assembly GCA_015295945.1. Taxonomy (GTDB): domain Bacteria; phylum Cyanobacteriota; class Cyanobacteriia; order Cyanobacteriales; family Geitlerinemataceae; genus DVED01. The sequence goes on from DVED01000148.1 coordinate 24,583, forward strand.
CGAAATCCAATGGCAGACCTCCCCTCGGCATTGGCGGGCGATCTTTGCCGCACTGCACGATTGGGTGCTGGCAATCGATGCGGGACGAAAAACCATTCGCGTCTTGCCCACGCAACATCTCCTCAGTCAGGATGCCAGCGATCTTGCCCGAATTACCGCCACTTACTATCGCTTTTTTGACAGTGCCGCCGAGGAATTTTGGCATCCCGTTCGCCAAGCGCTCTCCACCCAGCAACGGGTTGATTTCGAGTATGTCGTCACCTTGGGCGATCGATCGACGGGCATGGCGGCAAGTATTTCGCCCCTGTCGGCAACGGAAGTGGTGTGGGTAGCGCGGGATATCAGCGATCGTCTGGGATCGGAAATGCTGCTGCACAATCTTGCCACAGAATTGGAAGTGCAATTGGACGAAAGAACCGCCCAACTCCACGAAGCCGAGAGCTTTTTGCTGGAAGAAATTCGCGATCGTCACACTTCCGAAGAAGACCTCAAGACGGCCAAAGATCGACTGCAAGCCGTCATCGACGCCGTTCCCGGCTTCGTTTCTTGGATCGGCAAAGACAACGAAAACGGGGACATCTCCCCCGATTTGCGATATCTAGGCGTCAATCACCATTTAGCCAGCAGTTTCGGGTTGTCCCCCCAAGATTTTGTCGGTCAACGGGTCGGCTTTCTCGAAGGTCCGTCGGAATTTACCGAGTTTCTGGTGCAATTCATGTCTCAAGACTTGCAAGCGGATTCTCGCGTCGTCGATTTGATGTTGAAGGGCAAACCGTGCAGTTACTTGATCGCCGTGCAGAAATACCAGCAAAATCGGGCAGCCGTGTCGGTGGGCATCGATATTACCGATCGCAAAAAAGCCGAAGAGTCTCTGCGCTATCAACTCGCCTTTGAAAAGTTGGTGATGAGCATTTCTACGGATTTTATCAACTTGAAATCCGAAGACAGCGATGGCGGCATTCGGCGAGCGCTTCAGAGTATCGGCGAGTTTTGCGGGGTGGATTACAGTTACGTATTTCTGTTCGACGACGACGGTATCGCCTTGAATTCGACTCACGAGTGGGTGATGCCGGGACTGGACGATCGTCTAGTTCCCCTGCGCGATCGCCTGCAAGCGATCTTACCCGAAGCTTTAGGTAGACTCAAACTCGGCGAAGCCCTCTGCCTCCAGGGTCGCGATCTCGCCTCGGCAGACGAGTCGGAAATGGCAGTCGCTTCTCTGGTTGCCGTTCCCATGACTTATCGGGGATACGTAATGGGGTTTACGGGGTTGAGTGCGGTGCGCGCTCCCAAAACCTGGTCTTCCAGTCAAATGAGCTTGTTGCGCATCGTCTCCGAACTGTTTACGAGTACCTTGCAGCGCCAAAATGCCGAACGGGAATTGCGGCAAAGCGAGCGCAAATTCCGGGCAATTTTCGATCAAGCCTTTCAGTTTGTCGCCTTGCTACAGCCTGATGGCACGACCATCGAAATCAACCAAACCGCTCTGGATTTCTTGGGTTTGACCCTGGATGCGGTGGCGGGCAAACCGTTCTGGCAGACGGGATGGTGGCGGGGGGCGACGGATGTGGGACAGCAAATGAAATGGGCGATCGATCGCGCCCTCCTCGATCGACTGGTACGCTGCGAAGTGGAAGTGACCGGAACCGACGATCGCCGTCTCACCCTGGATTTTTCCCTCAAACCCGTGAAAGACGAAACGGGACGAGTGGTGTTGCTGATTGCCGAGGGACGGGACGTCACCGAGCGACAACTCGCCCAGCAGCGATTGCAACTGGCTTACCAACATACCCAATTACTCTCGGAAGTGACGCTAAAAATTCGCCAATCGTTGAAGTTGGACGATATTTTACAAACCTCGGTGGAAGAAGTCCAGAACATTTTGGGGGCGTCGCGGGTGTCGATCTTGCGCCTGGGATCTCCGTCTGGGGGGGCGATCGTCAAAGAAGCCGTATTACCGGGTTATACGTCCCTACAAGGGCGATCGATCTCCGATCCGTACTTTTGGTGCGACAATCCCCTCGCCAGCCACGTCGGGCAACTCAGCGCTATTACCGACGTGGGGGATTGGGAACACCTCCAACACTACGACGTTCGGGCGCGATTGGTCGTCCCCATTTTTATTTCGCGTACCGGACTGCCTCGCGATCGTCCCAGCACGCCATCGGAGGCATCCCCCTTATTATGGGGCTATTCCATCGCCCATCAGTGCGATCGACCCCGGCAGTGGACGGAGTTCGAGATCGACTTGTTAGGGCAGCTCGCCGACCAACTGGGCATCGCCATCACCCACGCCCAACTCCTGGACAATCTCGAAGAAATCGTCGCCCAGCGCACGGCAGAACTGCGGTCTGCCAATCAAAATTTACAGCAAGAAATTCGCGATCGCCGCCGCGCCGAAGACGCCTTGCGACGCAGCGAACAACAATTGCGCCTGACTGCCGACGCCTTACCGGTTCTCATTTCCTACGTCGATTCCCAGCAATACTATCGCTTCAACAATCGCGCCTACGAACACTGGCTGGGCAAACCCCTCTCGGCAATTACCGGACACCACCTACGAGAAGTCCTCGGCGAAGAAGCTTACCGATTGTGTCAGCCTTACGTGGAAACAGCACTCTCCGGAGATCGGGTCAGTTACGAAGTGCAATTCCCAGAAACGAACGGAACCCGTCGCTATGTCAGTATCACCTATATTCCCGATGTGGGCGAGTTGGGGGAAGTCAAAGGGTATTTTGGGGTGGCGATCGATATCAGCGATCGCAAAGCTGTAGAGCAGATGAAAGACGAGTTTCTGTCCGTTGCCAGCCACGAACTGCGGACGCCGCTGACCTCGATTCGCGGTTCTTTGGGATTGCTGGCAACGGGACGCCTGGGGTCGCTGTCGCTCAAAGGTCAGCGGATGTTAGAAATTGCCCGCGATAACACCGAACGCCTCTGCCGTTTGGTAGACGATATCCTCGACTTGCAGCGGATGGAATTGGGAGAAGCGCAAACGATCCAACAGCGTTACAATGCCGTGGAATCGGTCGTGCAGGCGATCGAAGCCATGCAGTCGATGGCAGATGCGGCAGGCATCGAATTGTGGGTGCAGTTGGAGGGTCGATCGTTTTGTCCGAAACATCCCCAACACCGATCGCAGCTTCTGTCTCGATACTCGTTTCTCATTGATGCCGATCCTGATCGCATTTTGCAAACCCTGACCAATTTAATCAGCAATGCGATTAAGTTTTCTCCCGCGAAAACGACGGTTTGGGTGTCCCTGACCCGGCAAAACCGCACAGTTTGCTTCCAAGTTCGCGATCGCGGACGCGGGATCCCCCCCGACAAACTCGAGAGTATTTTCGGTCGGTTTCAGCAAGTCGATGCCTCGGATTCCCGGCAAAAAGGCGGGACGGGACTGGGTTTGGCAATTTGCCGCCAGATTGTCGGACAGCACGGCGGCTCGATTTGGGCGGAAAGTATTTTGGGGGAAGGCAGTACGTTTTACTTGACGCTACCAGAGGCGGGGGCAGGCGACGCCGGTAATGGGTAATGGGTATCATGGTGGAGAGCGATGACCCTAGCCATTCGCTCGGCAAGTCTGGCAATTCTTTTTTGTCACGTCGGCTGACTTCCAGTACAATAAAACCTAGATTACACGATCTTTTACAAGACGAGAATCCGAGTCGATCGGCAAGCCTAACCTAAAATTAGATGGCTGGTCTTTGACATGATTGAGTCCAGAAGTTCTAGTCGGGTTAAGATAAAAATTTTAGTAGGTCTGGATTTTAATTTTATGAACGCAATGTTTGAGTTAAAAAGCAAAATTTCTATCTGTTGTTATGACAAAAAAAATATTAGTCATTGATGATGAATCCGATATTCGAGAAGTCGCGAAACTTTGTCTCGAAATTAATAGTAACTGGGAAGTCATCACGGCGGACTCTGGAGAAAGTGGGGTAGCGGCTGCCACGACCGAACAGCCTGACGCAATTTTACTCGATGTGATGATGCCCGATATGGATGGGTTGGCAACTTTGACGCGACTACAAAACGATGGAAACACGCAAGATATTCCCGTCATTCTCCTCACGGCGAAAGTGCAAGCCACTCAAGAATATCGCTATCAAAATTTACGAATTGCTGCCGTTTTGGCAAAGCCATTCGATCCGGTGAATTTAGCCGCCCAAATCGCTCAGATTTTGAATTGGAAACTTTGAAGAGGCGATCGTGCTATAGCAAACCCAGCTTCTTGAGTCTAGAACGAATTCTCCGGGTTTTCGTTGAAATTCTATCGCTAAATTCTCGATCTTTATACGCTGTTTAACGTCATTACGGGATAAGATAGTTTCTGAAAAGGGCTGGTAATGGGGCATTGGTAACGATCGCAGATCCTACGATTATTCCCATAATTAACGATATTATTACGGTCCTATTGAGGTCTAATTTAGGACAAGTGACGACGAACGAATTTACTCAAATCCAGACAGATTCCAAACTCCGATCGACCCGTCTCGCTCTCCCGAAATTAACATTTTTCCATCGGGACTAAAGGCGATCGCGCTGATAAAACGGGCGGGTTCTTCGTAAAGTAAATTTCCCGTTTCCACTTCCCACAATCGCAGGTTTCCCTTTTCCGTTTCCGTACTGCTTGCCAACCATTTGCCATCGGCACTCACGGCAATTGCCGAAATTTTGCGAGAGTTATCTTTCTCCAAGGTGCGGATGGCTTTTCCCGTTTGCGCGTCCCAGATTTCGATCGCCGTATCGGCGGTGGCGAGGATTTGACCGTCGGCACTGGTGGCAATCAGGCGATCGCCTTTTACCTGCGGCAATGCCACCGATTCCCCCGTCGTCGCGTTCCACCAGACCAGTTGTCCCTCGAGACGACCGACCAGGAGGGTCGAATTGTGGGGACGAGTGGAGATTGCCGGAAAGCGATCGAAGGCAATTTCGCTGCGATCAAGCAACTCACCACTGCTGACGTTCCAAGTATGAATCGCAGTTTTCGTACTGCCGACAATCTGTTGACCGTCGGCACTGAATGCCAAGAACCCCACCCCCGCGCGATCGATCGATCGATTGAGTTTCTGAGTCGGTAAGTGCCACAGTTTCGTCGTGCCATCTTTACTGCTGGTGGCAACGGACTGGTTATCTGGCGCAACCGCGATCGCGCGCACGAGATCGCCGTGTCCCGGCAATTGCGCGATCGCCGTTAGCGTCGGTTCGGTTGCAACGGGTATTGTCGAAATTGCCGCGACTTCCGGTTGTGCGGGAGAAGTTCTCGAGGCGGAAACCGAAGCCGAACGCGCCGACCAATACACCACACCCGCCAATACTGCCGCCAACACCACACTCCCAGCTAACAGATCGTTTTTGCACTGCGCCACTTGACTCCAAAAGCCGCCGACGGAGTAGTTGGGAAGGGTTTGGTAATGGATAGGGGGAAAAGTGGCAACGGTAGAACGGACGGGAACGGCGATCGGTACTCGGGGGGGACGCGGCAGCGGTTGAGGCGGCGGGGTGCGAAAGCGATCGACATCTTCTTTAGTCGGGAAGGGATCGCGACCTCCCAACAGTTGCGTGCGATCGCACCACGGACAGCGCGTTTGGCGGACATTGTAGCGATGGTGGGGATTTTTCTGGCAGATCACCAATTCCTGTTCCGCCGCTTCCAACGCTTGCACCCACGTTTGTGCGTCGGGACGCTGGCTGGGATCGAGGTATCCGGTATCGAAACACTGCAAAAACAATCGCCGCAACTCCGGGTATAAAATTCTCCCATCGGGAGCGATCGGCGTGGGACGGTAAGGAACCCGCCGACTGCCGTAGGGGAAATGTCCGGCAGCAATTCTCGCTTCGATCGACGGCGGATCTCCCACCCCGGTATACACCCCCGCAAACGGGTGCGTCCCTTCCATCAAGATTTGGAAAATCAACACCGCTAACCCGAAGCGATCCTGTTCCGGCATCCGTTGGTAATGGCGCAAGGTTTTCCCCTGCAACTCCGGCGGGGTAAATTCCGGTTTGCCGACGGGACAGGGATAAATCCGGTCTCCCACGCGCACTTGAAACGAATCAGTATCCACCAGCGTTACCAACGCCGTCTGAGAGACCAAAATATTCGACTCGTTGACATCGCCGATGACGTATCCTCCAGCGTGCAAACTGCTAACTGCCGCCGCCAAATTTCGCGCCGTTCGATGCAGGTAGAGATAATTAAAAAACGGCGTGCGATCGCGCCGCGTTTTGGGATTGTAAAAATCGTGAAGGGGACGAACTTGAGAAACTTTCGGCATCAAGAATCCGATCGCTTTCCCCCGATTTTCCAATAAATCCACGGGCCAGGCGATGGAGACGTGTCCTTCTGCCGCACTCGGGTCTTCTGGCGGATGCGCCACCATTGCCGCTAACTTCTCCCCCATTTCCGCCGTCGGGTGGTGATAAATCTTCGCTACCCAAGACGCATGTTCGGCAACCGCGTAAATTTTACCCTCTCCGCCGCCGCCTAACTCGGTGTTGAGGGTTACAAGTTGTCCGTTCGATCGTCGTCGCACCTGCATGGCAGTTGGGGATTACAGAGGAATTTAACGGAGAGTCTGGAAAAATAACCGCTTTATAAAGGCAGAAGACAGAAGGGAGAAGAAAAAAGATCGATCGGGTGAGGATTTCAGTATTTGCTGTTGTCCTAGCACTCCTGGCTACGGCTACACCCAGTGGGTCTATTGGACGGCAATCTCAGGTTGAGGACGCAAAGCTCGATCGGTAACAGCCCCTTCGGCAACGCAATTTATCTCTATAATATTATCCCATCCTCTCTGGAGAGCCGTTTTTGTTAGTTGTACTGACGTTATTTAAGCGTTGCTAACAACAAAGTTAAATCGTCGTCGGTGCGTTGGGTGACGCGAGGAGACATTAAAAAGTTTTCCAGTTCTGCCTGTGCGTCGATTTCGTCGATATCGTCTTGGGAAATGAAGCGGAATAACGGCGAAAAGAACGGGGGATGGGGTTTTGCCGTCGGCATTTCCAAAGCTAACAATTGTAAGCCGTCGGAAAAGATTGCTAAGTGAGTCGGACTGCCTTTCCAAAATAAGCATTGCGCTGTTTCCAAGGCATTGGGCGAGACGAGAAAGGTGGTTTCGTTGATGTATTCCCCGGTTTGCGGCGCGGTTAGGGCGATCGCCCGTTCCCCTTCTTCCATCACCACTGCCCCATCCCCAACCTGTGTCGCCACCACCCACTCCGCCGTTGCCACTACTACGATTAACGTACTCGCTAACTCCCGCACCGAACTTTGTCGAGTCTGAGCTTCCAGTTCCACCGCTTCTCGGGCAGCTTCTAAGGCGTAAAAAATCGGCTTGGGTAAGTGAGAAGAACGCACTCCCTCGGATTCCGGGATGTCCGGATCGGGTTCTACGGTTTCGGTGGATTGCGCGGCATCGAAAGCAGCGGGAAGCGATCGCCAATCCGCTTGAGCTAGGCACTCCACTGCCGTTTTCACCGCCACCTGCGCCCCCACTTCCCCAAACGTTGCCGAACCCGCCCCATCCGCCACTGCCGCAATCAGCACGCCTTCCGGGGTAATCTGCCAACCGTGGGCATCTTGACAGGGCTGCGATCGCTTTTGGTGACTGGTTCCGCACACCGAAGCCGCCACCACGCGCCAGGTTGGGGGTTGGGGGTTGGGGGTTAGGGGTTGGTCATCGGTCATGAAGTAATCAGTCAGAAGTAATAAGTTATGGACGATGAGTGACTAGCGGCTAGCATTACACCTCGCCCCATCCGGGTGGGGGGAGCGGCACTTGTTCGTCGGGTTTGGAGTTGGAAACGCGCTGCATACTTGCCGACAACCATACGAACAATTCTCGGAAGTTTAACCCTTTGAGTTTCAACGGGGCGCGCACGGAAATTTCGCTCAACCTTTTCATGTTGGCATTTTCTACCCCGACAGCAAAGAAGGCAACGCGCTTAGCGGTTTCGTCGTCGCGAATGCGATCGATCGCTCGTCGTACGGCTTCGTCAGATTCTCCTTGGGGTTCCCCGTCGGTAATCAGAAACACCCAGGGACGATAGTAGGTGACGCCATTATTGCGATACTGGAATTTGCGATCGGCAATCAGATCCAACGCTTGGTCGATTCCCGTTCCCATACTCGTCATCCCTTGCGCCCGTAAAATCGGCGCTTCAAACCGATCGGCGGTGACGAAATCTTGAATCACTTTAACCTGAGAATCAAACGAAACGATCGCCACTTCTACCCGCTTGCGAGCGAGATCGTCTTTGTTGAGTTCCTCGCAGAAGGTTTGCAATCCGGCGTTGAGTGCGTCGATAGGTGCGCCTCCCATGGAACCCGACGTATCCAACAACAGGACGCAGGGACAGCGGGGTTCCGGGTTTTCGGCAAATTCGACAGCTTCCTCTAATCTCAAAGGTTCTGGCATATCTATGTTTTAGGGTTGGCAAGATCGCTTTGGAGGGCGATCGCGTCTCTTCCACTCCTCATGGTAAGACAAGGGATCTCTAGTGGCTAGTAGGGGCGATCGATCGTTTCTGGCGGCGATGGAAAATGTCTTTATACCGTTATCAACTCCCGGTCTTCCGAATTTAATTCCCGTTGTTGGCGAGCCACCAAGTTGGCTGGCAACTGATAGATTAATTCTATCCCACTCGATCGCAGGGGGTCGTCGATCGGCAGTGCTGCCAAAAAGGGCGATCGCCGGAGCCTCTACAACGATCGCTAACTTTTGACGATCGCCCCAAAGTCTGCCAAGACCCGGGCGTGATTCCGTAAAAGCCCCAACAAATTTAATCGATTCTGTTTGATTTTCGGGTTGGAATCCATCACTAAAACGCTATCTTCACCATCGAAAAATCGGCTAACAATCGGATTGATTTCTACTAAAGCATCGATGAGTTGTTGGTAGTTTCGATCGGCTTTAGCGGCTTCAGTTTTGGGAACCAGGGTTACCAAAGCATCGTAAAAGGCTTGTTCCGAATTCTTTTCAAAGAGGTCGGGTTGAACGAATTTGCTGGGTTCGAGTTCCTGGGTATTGAGAGTGCCTTGTTTGGCTAAACGGGTCGAGCGATTGACGGTTTCGTAGATGGTATCGAGCAGACCGTTCGCACGGATAGATTGCAGGAATAAAGCGCGATCACGAGCGTCTAATAAATCAGTCAGTACCCGTTCTCGATATTCCGGATCGTCCTCGCCTAATACAGCATTTACCAAGTCGTAATCAACCGCTCGATCGTCTTGCAACAGGGTTTGAATGCGTTGCCCGAAAAAGTCTTGCAGTTGGGAGAGTAAATCGGCAGAAGTTTGGGGATAGTCATGAGTAAAGCTTGCTGTTGTTTTTTCCAGAAGGTTGTTTAAATTCAAGGGTAAATCTGCCGCCCAGATAATATTGACGATCGCGTTAGCTGCCCGTCGCAAGGCAAACGGATCGGAAGACCCAGAAGGCAACATTCCCAACCCGAAAATACAAACTAAGGTATCGAGGCGATCGGCTAAACCGACAATTTGCCCCACCGTCGTTTGCGGTAAATCGTCATCAGCCCCTCGGGGTAAATAATGCTCGGAAATTGCCACGGCAACAGCTTCCGCTTCCCCGCTGACTCGAGCGTATTTCTCGCCCATAATCCCTTGTAATTCGGGGAATTCATACACCATTTGGGAAACCAAATCGGCTTTGCACAGATACGCCGCTCGTTGAATGTGCTGCCGTGTTTCTATTTCCAATTGCAGTTCGTCAGCAATGGTATCGGCAATGGAAACCAGGCGATCGACCTTTGCCCGTACCGACCCCAATTTTTCTTGAAACGTCACGGTTTCTAACTGTGGCACGAAGCTTTCTAACGGCTTTTCGCAATCGGCTTTGTAGAAGAATTCTCCATCGGCTAACCGAGCGCGAATCACCCGTTCGTTCCCTTTGGCAATTAATTCGGATTTTGCCGGATCGCCATTAGAAACTGTGATAAAATAAGGTAGAAGTTGGCGATCGTTTTCGAGGTTAAAAACTGGGAAATACCGCTGGTGAGAAATCATTACCATCGTTGTCACTTCCGACGGCAAAATTAAAAATTCCTCGTCAAAATTCCCCGTCACGGCAGTAGGCCATTCCACCAAATTCGTGACTTCTTGTAATAAATCTTCGGGAATTTCTGCCCGTCCTCCCACTTGTTTCGCAGCCGCTTCCACTTGTTGCCGGATATCCGCTTCTCGGCGTTGGGCATCGACTTCCACGAACGCCCGTCGCAAACAGTCTGCATAATCGGCGGCGCGGGGAATGGCAACCCCTTCCGGATGCTGGCTGAGAACGCGATGCCCGTAGGAAAGGCGATCGCTTTTCACCGTCTGGGAACCCACCGTTAACTCGATGGGTAACACCGCATCGTCGAACAGCGCCACCAGCCAGCGAATCGGGCGGGAAAACCGCAACTCTCCATCCGCCCACCGCATAAACCGCTTACCCTCCAGGTTCTCGATCCACTCCGACACCAACTCGCGCAAAATCTCCGGTGTTTGCCGCCCGGAAATCTGCTGGGTGACGAAGACAAACTCGCCCTTTTCCGTATCGCGAATGGAGAGCGATTCTACATCTACCCCTTGCTTGCGGGCAAATCCTACGGCAGCGGGTGTAGGCTTCCCGTCCTTGAACGCGGCGCTGGCGGGGGGTCCCTTGACTTCTTCCGTGCGATCGCTCTGACGTTGGGGCAACCCCTCGATTTCCACCGCCAGACGGCGCGGCGTTCCGTAAACGCGAACGGCTTGCGGCGTTAGCGACTGTTGGGCTAAACTTGCCGGAATCCGCGACTGCCACTGAGCGATCGCGCTGGAGACAAAGCTTGCGGGTAATTCTTCCGTTCCAACTTCGAGCAAAAAAGTAGCCATATCAATCGTTACGCGAGGGGAAATTTCGAGAAAGCGTCGTACCAAAGAAACAGTTTACCGTATTCGTCATTCGTCATCAGTCACTTGTCATTGGTCGTTGAGTAGATTTGTAGGGCGGGAAAGTTGGCAAAGGAAATGTTGATATAAGTGGGAATTGGGCGATCGAACCTGCGGGGAGTGCCCCCGGAACGAAATGCACCATTACCCATTACCGCGATCCCACCACTTGACCAGAGGCGCTGTCGAGGAGTTGGGCAAACTGACCGAGTTGTTCAGTCCCCAGGAGTGATCGCATTTCCATCAGTTTTTCAAAGTGCAAGTCGGAGAGCTCGGCTTGCAATTGGCGAACGCGCTTTTGCTGGCGGCGCAAAGTGCGATCGGAGGTTTGGACTCCCATCATCTGGCGCAATTGCTGGTGCGCTTGCTGTAAAGCTTGACCGCGTTCGGTAATGCGAGCGTTGTAGCGGGTTTCGATCTCCTGCATTTGCCGGACTTGCTCGGCAGACAGTTGCAGGAGCGACTCCGGCGCGGGTCGAGCGGGCGGTACGGGAGTCGTGACCGGGGGTTTGGTCGGTTGCGGTGTCGGCGTGGGACGGGTGGCGACGGGGGTGGAAGTCGTCAGTTCGCTCAAGGTGAGATCGTTGGTGAGGTAAACGTGACCTAGGGTGCGACCGTCGTAATTGCGCTTGGTGAAGCGCCAACCGGGATTGAGTTGCAGTTTGACGAAGCCGGAGGAAACGCCGCGAGCGCGACCGATTTCCAGAGGTCCGCCGGGACGCGCACCGAAGGGAACGCCCATCAAGACGAGATCGTCCCCATCGCGAACCACGCGCAGGTTGTATTGCATCCCCAAATCGCGATCGCCCACGCGAATGGAATAGCCGTTGCTATCGGTGCTGCGACCGCAGATTCCCGTAAAGTCGAAGTCGAGGAGTAAAGGATCGATTTCGACGGGGTTCGATCCCGTTTCGCGCCAGCAAGGGCGATCATTAGAAATTTGTTCGAGAATGAGCAGTTGGTGGCGAGTGGAACCCACCGGAGCGGCGACGGCAATCAAGCGGTCTTGGCGGACTTCGGTTTTGCCGAAGGTGTTGGCTTGGGCGGGAGTGGCGGCAAACAGACCGATGGAAGACAGGGTAGCGGCGGTGAAAGCGGCGAAACGAAGGCGAAGAGAATTAGAGATCATGGGCGGTTCGAGTGAAGAGTGTTTGTTTCCTGATGTTTTTATTGTGCGGAAGCCATTAGCAACCGTGGGTTCGCCTCAGTCTAGTTATTCAACTGTCCACTGTACGATGTGACAATTTAACAGTTGGTTATCGCGGTGGATGGCATCTTATCCGAATGCTCCTAACCCGAAACCTTCAACCCGATGAGGTATGGGTTGTCTCGATTTCGATCGGACGGCTAACCGCCGTTCGCGTAGCGTCTCGGAACGAGAATCGCTATAACCGCGCGAGCATAGATGAGTCGGTTGCCGTCTGTCGCTCTAACGGTAAGATTTCCGCACCACTTTGGGGAAAATTCTAATTTTTTTGTAAAGACTGGGGGGCTTTGTCGATCGACATGGTAAATTCCGGGTAAATTCCAAGATAAAATCTTGCTCCTACCCCTAAAATTAGGAGAATATTCGGTCTCGAGACCCTTAACACGACTATGTCCATTCAAAAGTATCTTTCAACGTGCTGTCTCTCAGCTTTGGCGATCGCCATTGGATGCGGGATGCTTACACTTGAGCCAATATCGATCGCCACTCATTCCACGGTGACCATCACTCAAACCGCAACAGAGCAAGACTCATCGTCACCCGGTAGCAGTCGCGGGGAAGAACGGAGAGCGCCCGCCCCACAGACGTTGTAAAGCCTTTGTCAAGCGATCGGAACCACCAGGGGAGGGATGTGGATTGCAGGGCGTTCCCGATTTGTCAGTGGTTAAAGCTTGGGAAAAATTTGCATCGATACCACCCTCTCTAAAACTCAGAACGATCGACTGGGGTGGGTCACGCCAGATCGAGCGGCGCAGTTGTCGAGCGTTCTAGCAGGTTGCATCAGCATACCAAAGGGAAAGAATCTTTGATCGTAACCGACGATCGCCTCGCCACAGTCGAGATTGTCCGTCACAATAAAAAAACGGAAGTATTCACCCATTCATCTCTCTATGTTACGTCAAATTTCTTTGGGAACCCTGGCTTTGTGGGTTGGTAGCATTTTAACCCTCGGGGGTTTAGCGGCTTACTTCGCCGACTACGCGACGCTCAATCTCGCCGGATTCTTTTACGGCATCCCCGTGGCATTAATTGGTTTAGCGCTGAAAACCGCCGAACTCAAACCCGTCCCTTTCTCGCAACCCACGACACCGGAAGTGCTAGCCATTCGCGAGAGGCAATCGACGGCAACGCAAACGCAAATTCTCCAGGATGTGACCCGCTATCGCTACGGACAGGAAGCACATCTCGATGAGGCGCTGTCTTTCTTGGGGTTGAGTCCCACGGCGAAGGAACGACCCGTTCTCGAATCGTTGCGAGAAGAGGTGACTGACAAGGGTGAGTATACATTGGTCATGGAATTTGACTCGCCTTTGATTTCGTTCGATCGCTGGCAAGAAAAGCGGGAAAAAATGGAAAAGTTTTTCGGTCCGGACGTGCGCGTAGAATTGAAGCAACCGGAAGAAGGTTATGTAGAAGTGGCTCTGATTTCAACGGTTAATGGGTAATTGGTAATTGGTAATGGTGCGTTTCGCGTTGGCTCAACACACCCTACCAACCCCAAACCCCAAATGACAAATGACCAATAAAAATTAGGAGAAAAAAGATGTGTTTTTCAGCATCTGCGAGTTTTACAGCGAGTGCGTTCCTCGTTCCCACGGGGATTTACTGCGTGCGAGAGGCATTAAATGGAGATTCTTTAAGTTCTGACTGGAGAAAACACGAGTATTTGGCTTTAGCTTGTTTGCCCTTGTTTTTTGGTATTCAACAAGGTTTTGAAGGGATATTATGGTTGGGACTCGACGCCCCAAACTCGATCGAAATCACAGTTTCAGCGTTAGGATTTCTCTTCTTTTCGCACTTTTTCTGGTTGACGTGGATACCCTTTTCTGCTTTTGCTTTGGAACATCATCCGCAGAAAAAGAACGCTTTGCTGGGTTTGACGGCGATCGGGGCTTTATATGGCGTGTTTTTGTATTTGCCGTTACTCTTTAATCCAGACTGGCTGAATGTCAGTATTACCCATGGGTCGATCGACTATCAAGTGCGATTGATATTTGAGAACTTTCTTCGAGGTCAACAAGTAGTTTGGATTTATGTCTTTTTTATTCTCTGTCCTCTCTTTTTATCGTCCATCCGAGAAATTAACGTGCTGGGCAGTTTAATTGCCATTTCTGCGTTTTTAAGCAGTTGGTTTTTCAGTCACGCTTTTATTTCAGTTTGGTGCTTTTTTGCGGCTTTAATTTCCGCCTATGTTTTCTATGTGTTGCAAAAACACAACGAGTCGATTTCCGATGAGTGGATGGTGTAATATCCACTCAAAAAAAGGTAGCAACAGATCCATGTCTAGGGCGAATGGCATTCGCCCGGGATTTGTAGCCAACATTTATGGATTTCATATCAGCGTGCCATTCAACAAGGGATTGTTCTGCCTTTCGCATTAAAGATCTAGTTTGCGCAGGTAGACGCAGTGACGAACGGCACGATCGATCGGTGTCGTAAATGCCTCCACCCACTCGACGGTTCCCCCAAACCGTGCGACCGTCGATTGTAAGGTTTCCCGGTCTTCATCGGTCAACAAACCGCGATACAGAACGGCAACACCACCGGGTTTGAGGAAAGGGAGAGCGTACTCCGCACACAGCAAGGGCGATCCGACCGCCCGAATTAAGGCTAAATCGTAAGTCTGGCGGTGTTGGGGAAGGTGTCCTAAAACCTCCGCACGTCCCGTTAAAATGGTCGCATTCTCGATCGCTAAATTTGAGAGCAACGTCTCCAGAAACGCCGTTTTCTTGCGCGTCGAATCGAGTAAAGTGACGTGCCAATCGGGTCGAACGATCGCCGCCGGAAGTCCCGGAAACCCTCCTCCCGTGCCGATATCGATGGCCCGTTCGATGATATTTCGCTCCCACAACGGCTGCAATCCCCGTAACGAATCCCATAAATGCTTTTCCCAAAACGCCACGGGTTCGGTGATGCGAGTTAAATTAAGCTGGCGGTTACCCGCGACGATCGCCTCGTATAATTCTTGAAACTTCTGTTGTTGTGCGGACGTGGGTTGCCAGTCGAGCGTATCTTGCCAAAGTTCGCCCATTTCCGGCAATTGAGAAGTCGATCGGTTTGTTTGCATAAGAAAACAGAGGGAACTGTCTTGAGCCGGGGAAGCGGGGGGAGCGGGGGAAGCAGA
>DVED01000206.1 GCA_015295945.1 Oscillatoriales cyanobacterium M59_W2019_021
CTTTTTAATCTCCGACGTTTGTACCGACGAACGAAATCGTAAGTAAATGTTTGGCTGCTATACCCCACATAAGAACTCAACAAACGCAGATAACGAGACTTATCCTGAAGTTGCGTAATGGCATTGACAACTTGACGACTTAATACTCGAAACTGAGTCGAATTTTGAATGAGGGGAATTTTTAAAACTTTGCGGCAAACCCAGTAAAATAGATAAGCTCCGAACCGCATCCAAATCGGTTCGTCCGATCGATCGCGCCGCACTCCTATGAGGATATCATTCCCGCCACGCGCGCGATCGATCAATTCTGGAATCATCTGTGGCGGATCGCATTCGGGAATCATCACCACCACAAAATCCCCGATGACAGAATCGAGTCCCGAAGAAATTGCCACATCTATTCCAAAATTTCGCGAGAGATTAATCAGTCGAACGCACTCGTAGTTTTGTAATAAATGAGTGACTTTAATAACGGTATCGTCTAGGGAACCATCATTGACCAAAACCAATTCGTAATTGGTATAATTTTGGCGTAGCACTTGCATCACCTCAGAAACAAAGGCTTCAATAATGCAAGAATCATCGTTTAGAGGAACCACGACTGACACGAAACAATCTACGATCGCCATCTACTTCTAACTCCTGCTTATTCAATAAAGTATCGAGTTCGTGAGCTAGATCGTAAATATTATCGATCTTACCCCCAAGTACGGAATAAAAATTAGTTAATTTAGGATTTTGCTGAAATAAAATCGGTCGGCTATCGTCAGTTTCGCTTTGAGGGAGAACCGTTTTAACTTCCCACAGCGAGTCTACATACTGACAATCGCGAACGATCGGTAAATACCGCGCCGCATCCCGAATGGCGAACGGATAATTCGTTTTTCTCGAGATTTGACTGTATGCTTCGTGCGATCGAACGCTCAAATCGGCAGTTTCCTGCCAATAATAATGGGGAGTATACCGAACGTGACTAAGGGTATGCAACCCCCGAGGCGGAAATGGCATCAGGGAGAAAAACGGACCGCACATCACGGTAATTCCCTTATTTTTCAGCAAAGGTGGCACTTCTACCAGCGCCATTTCAGCTAGTTCGTATTTCAGCGGAACGGTTGGTAAATTCGATTGCTTGAGAATTTGATCGAGCGAAGCATAGGTACAATTAAAAACATATTTCGTTTTGATTTTTTTGATATTATTTTTAGATAAATAATAAACTGAAATATTTTGATCGTGGCTTTCTCGAACTCGAATCGCTTGAGAATTCAAACCAACCTTAATTTCAGCTTTCGTGAGATCCTGCCAAATCCGCTTCTTCAGTTTTGTGGAATCAAACGCATACTCTTGTGTTTGAAAAACTCCCTCGATCGCCTGAGAATTAAAAAGCTTCTGGACTTGAGGAGGTGCGGGTTTCAGCGGAATTCCCACCCGCTGGCAAAATAGTTCAAATTGGCGAACGTTAACTTTAGAAAATAATTTAGAGATCGCGTAATATTTCTCGAAACTGCTGTCGATACACTCTCGATACTCCCGAACAAATCGAGGGAAATTCGCTCGCGATCGCAACGCCGTTAATAAACTTCGAGGATAATGATAGCCATTGTGCACCCGTGCTTGGTTGGCGTAAGATGCTCTTTGCAGCAAGTCCAATTCCCGTTCTAAAATCAGCACGCGATCAAACTCTTCTTTAAGATATAACGCCAGTTTGCATCCAAAAAAGCCACCGCCAATGACTACGGCATCGAAGTCTGATGACCGTTTTCTCGATCGAATTTGGCGATCCATACACCCCCAAGTCTAAAAATTAAAACTCATCAGAGTGACGAGGCAGACTTCATCAAGTTTTGAGAATTATATCATAGAAACTTGGATTGAGGTGAAATCGGTGATTTTGGTCAGAGTCGAAAGAGGGAGACAACCTCAAGGTTTGCCATGGAAGATCGCTCGGATGGAGGGATGAGAATGCAGAAACGCAGATCGGTGCAAGGGTAGCGATCCGGACGATCGCGATTTCAACTCTCAATCGAAAATCTATATCTCAAGTTAGATCTGCCGAACTCGATCAATGGACTAATATCAATTATCACTGATTTTAAACTTCTACAGGAGCATCAATTGCTATGGTAACTATCTTAGTTGTGGATGACAATCTATCTCAAAGGCAGATGATTTCCCAGTTACTCAGAGAAAAAGGCTTGAACGTCACGGAAGCGCGAAATGGTTCGGAAGCCTTACAAAAGATCCGACTTCAATGTCCGGACTTGGTACTGCTGGATATTATTATGCCTTTAATAAACGGATACGAGCTATGTCGCTTGCTGAAATCTCACCCGAAAACCCAGAAAGTACCGATCGTCTTATGTTCGGCAAAAGCAGAAAACTTCGATCGCTACTGGGGGATGAAGCAAGGCGCAGATGCCTATATTGCCAAACCCTTCCACCCGCAAGAGTTATTAGGAACTTTAAGTCAATTGTTACGAGGACGACAGGCTGCTATTTCAGCCTGAAAGAATTCTCGAAACGATCGAAAAAACTTCCCCCGAGAGGAGGAAGTTTTTCAATCGAACCAATCAAATTGCTTTACCTAAGCGCCTTTGCCGATATCCGTCGCGCTTAGCAATCCTTTGGACTCGATACCCATCAATTCGGGAGCGAAGAAACCACCAGAGAAGAGGCGATCGCGATTGCGCTGTTGGGCATATACCGAGATAGCATTGCGAACTTCCGTTGCCACTTGTACTGTTTTCACATCGTAGGTTTGGGTTGCCAGTTTGGGATAGAACCCGATGCCGATAATGGGCAGCAACAAGCAAACCGTGATGAAAATTTCCCGAGGTTTGATATCCATCCAAGGCTCCACTTGAATTTCCGAATTGGGTTGTCCGTAGAACATCCGGCGCAGCATGGAAAGCAGGTAAATCGGGGTAGCAATCAAACCGACTGCCGACAGCAGAATGACCATCACTTTAAACGTCGTACTGTAAACATCACTGGTGGCAATGCCGACGAACACCGTCAACTCGCCGATAAATCCGCTCATTCCCGGCAATGCCAAAGATGCCATTGCCCCAGCGGTAAACAGAGCGAAAGTTTTGGGCATTGAAGTTGCCAAACCGCCCATCTTTTCCATCCACAAAGTGTGGGTGCGATCGTAAGTTACGCCTGCGAGGAAGAACAGCAACGCCGCAATCAACCCGTGGGAAATCATTTGCAAGATGGCACCGTTGAGTCCGATATCCGTCATCGAACCGATGCCGATGAGAACGAAACCCATGTGGGAAATCGAGGAACACGCTAACCGTCGTTTCAGGTTGTCTTGAGCAAATGCCGTCAGCGCCCCGTAGACAATATTGACGACACCGAGAATCGTTAACGCGGGGGCGAAATAAATGTGAGCGTTGGGCAGCACTTCCAAGTTGAGGCGAATCAGCGCGTAACCGCCCATTTTCAAGAGAACGCCCGCCAAAATCATGGATACGGGGGCAGAGGCTTCGCCGTGTGCATCCGGCAACCAAGTATGGAGGGGGAAAACGGGGAGTTTGACGCCGAAGGCGATGAACAGTCCGGCGTAAGCCAGCATTTCTAAGTAGATGGGGTAGTGTTTCATCCCCAACTCAGCCATATCGAAGGTGAGGTTGTTGCCGGAGAACGCCATTCCCAAGCTGGCAACCAAGATGAAGATCGAAGCTAGTGCCGTGTAGAGGATAAATTTGGTGGCTGCATAACCGCGTTTCGGTCCGCCCCAAATGGCGATTAACAGGTAAACCGGGACGAGTTCAATTTCCCACATCAGGAAAAAGAGCAGCATATCCTGGGCAACGAAAACCCCCATTTGCGCCGCGTAAAGCAGCAGCATCAGGAAGTAGAAGAGGCGGGGTTTGCGGGTGACGTTCCAGGAGGCGGCGATCGCCAATGTATTGACCAAACCCGTTAACACGATCAGTGGCATGGACAATCCGTCCGCTGCCACCGACCAGTTCAATCCAATTTGCGGAACCCAAGCGTAGCGTTCGACGAGTTGGAAGCCGGGGTTATTGATGTCGTAATGTTGCCAGAAGGCGTAGAGTGCCAGGGCAAAGTCCGCCAAACCAACCCCGAGAGCGTACCAACGTAGCGTTTTGCCCTCTTTGTCCGGAATGATGGGCACGACGAGAGCGGCTAAGAGGGGCCCGACGATAATAGCGGTTAGCCAGGGAAAGACCATAGCAGTCACCAATGAGAAAAAATACTTACCTGTTCCTCTATTCTATGAAGTCTGGAGAACTTCTGCAAACTTTTGTAACGATTTTTGCCGAGTCATTACATAAAATGTTTGATCGCAGACATTCTGTAAAGATTCTTTATATATCGCCTTCTGAGGGTTGACCGTCCGGACGGGCGATCGCCTGTAGTATGGTTTTCATTTAATGCTGCTACAAATCCCGATCGGGGGGCTTTCTTGAGTAGGGGAAGCAGGGGGAGAGCGTGTAGCCAACATTTAGGTCATCGATATCACCTCTGCCAGCATCCACACGAAGCGTCGCCAGTAGTGTTAGTTTGCAAGTTTAACCCCAGATATGAGAAATCGGAGGTCTTCAAG
The DNA here is from genome assembly GCA_015295945.1 of Oscillatoriales cyanobacterium M59_W2019_021. GTDB lineage: Bacteria > Cyanobacteriota > Cyanobacteriia > Cyanobacteriales > Geitlerinemataceae > DVED01. The sequence goes on from DVED01000206.1 coordinate 4,580, forward strand.
ATCTCCGATTTCTGAAAGTTGCAATCTTTTTCTCGCTCTAAATGAGTTGCTGAGCTTTCCACTCTTCAAAAGTGGGTGCATTTGGTATATCTTCTGTCGCTAGGTAGTACGCATCTTGCGAAAACTCCGGATTGGTCAAAATCAAACCGCCATAGCTAATGGACTCTCGACCCTCATAGTCAGGAACGGTAATCGACCAACCTTTTTCGATATAAACATTATCTTCCCCATCAAAGAAGAAGCCTCGTCCTTCTCCGTTGAGAATTTTGTCAATTTCTGCCTGTTGCTCTGGCGTATAAACTTTCAGTTCGGGAAGCTCTTCAGGTGCGGGACTTCCCGTTAAAGGATCGACTTCACCGTTCGGAATATTTCCGGAAATACTATTGTTGAGAATTTCTCGGCCTTCGGAAGCTGCTAGAATTTCGTCAATTTGGGTTTCTAGTGACTGGATTGATAAGCCGGATTTAGCCAGAGGATTGCTCTCAGGGATGGGTTGTCCGGCACGAAGGGCTTCCAATGCCTCTTGCATGACATCGAGGGGATTGGGTGAGCCTTCGGGCGAAGGTGCAAGTCCAGCAGTTAGAGCATCTGTTGCGTTTTCAGATAACTCTGGATAGCTATAATCGCTAGATACTCCACCAAAAGAGTCCAGAGATACACCACCATAGGTTTCTTCACCCATCGCTCGAAGTTCTGCCATTTCTAAGTCGAAAGCTTCAAGCGGCATGAATTTTAGACCGCCAACAACATAACTACCATCAAGTCCGGCAAACTGACTGGGATCTAGCCAATCATCTTCAGAACTTTGAGCCGATAAAATATCAAGCTGTAACAACTCTTCTGGACTAGGAAGATCTAATGGTGGTTCAACATAGCTGGGAGTCAAAGTGCCATCGATCCGATCTTGCAAGATTTTGCTTTGTTGCGCTGCTAGAGTATCGGCAATGGCTTGCTCTAAATCTGGAATTGTGACGCCTTCAGGATTAACCCAAACACCGGGTAAATCTTTAGGAATGGGTTGTCCGGCTTTGAGGACGTCTAGGGCTGTTTGCAGAATTTCTAAAGCCGTGAAATCTTGGTAACGAGAATCTTCTGCTAGAAGTATCGGCTGACCGCTTACTTCTTGGGCTGTTAAAATATCGAGTTGTAACAACTCTTCTGGAGTGGGAAGATCTAATGATGGTTCTGGATCGCTAGAAATCTGAGTTTGTAAAAATTGTTGGCTTTGTTGAGCGGCAATGGTATCGGCAATGGCTTGCTCTAAATCGGGAATTGTGACGCCTTCAGGATTCACCCAAACTCCAGCTAAATCTTCAGGAATGGGTTGTCCGGCTTTGAGTGCATCTAGGGCTGTTTGCAGAATTTCTAGAGGAGTCAGTTCTGTATTGAGACTTTCCACTTCAGGTGTTTCTACTGCTAATGCGACATCTGTCGATGGGGTACTTTCAGATGAAGTAGATCTTGCAAACAGTGGAAATATCGAATCAAACTCTTCCTTGAGATCGTCTCGATCGTCAAGAATGAGGAATGTTTGAATTTGTCCAGTTGAATTTTTCGCTTTGATTACCAAATCCCCATTAATTTGCTGACTTTGATAGGTAAAACCCGTCATGGGTAGGGTTAAGGTATCAATAACACTATAGGTTAGAAATCCTTCAAAGTCGGTAATGATATCGACTTCGCCAGGATTAGAAAATGGATTGACAAAGAATTCATCATTTCCTGCCCCCCCTGTCATGGTATCAGATCCAGTTAGTCCTCGGAGCTTGTCATTTCCTAAATCTCCAAACAGACGATCGTTTCCTGCATCTCCAATAACTTGGTCGTCGTTCTGTCCACCATACAGAGTATCGTTATCATTTCCACCTGCTAGGTTATCGTTACTAGAGTTACCAAAGATTACATCGTTACCCGTTCCTCCGGATAAACGATCTCCTCCATCATTGAGATCTCCTAATGTATTTGTCCCGACAAGCGTATCATTTCCAGCATTCCCAACTACAGAGTCCGCTCCCGTATCGCCATAAATTAAATCAGAAAAACTTCCTCCAGAAATCGTATCGTTATCTGCACCTCCAAATGCTGTTGCTCCTAGATTTGCACTAGCTGGATTGGAGATATTATTGCGAATAATAATTTGATCGAATCCAGCATTGCCAAAGAGAATATCTCCATTAATTCCGATATTGCCATCAACAACATCATCACCTCCTAAACCATACATAGTATCAGCCGAAGTTGTACCAATAAAACTAGTTGGAGGAGGATTGTTACTTCCGTCGCCGGTAATGATCATAAGAGTTAGATTTTCAATTTAAAATAAATTGACTTCTACCTATATTTACACCCCCCCCGAAAAAGTCAAGGGTATTTCTGTGTCTATTTGAGTTGTAAGAAAAAAGAGTAAAGCTTTGATAAAGTCAACCCCTTTTCCTAAATTTTTTCCTTTGCTATAGTAGCTTTTATTACCATAGCAAGCGTCTGCATTGCTATGCGGGTTAAGTGGCTTGGCACTGCCAAGCCTTCCATCCCTTCCATGGTTAAACGTTCGCTCCAAACACCTATAGCTTGTCCTCTTTATACCCATCAACACAGGGTTCGATCTGCTCTATTCACTTTGACGTTCTGTAAAACTCATACTTTTTATAAAAACCATTGATGAAAGTCTATGAAGCTGAAGTTTTGGGGGAAAATGAAGCGTATTAGCTTTTTTAATAATTCTTTACATTAAAACCCGAAAAAAAGGAGCGGAAAGTCCGAACTACTTGTAGGGGTTGGTTTGTCTTCACTCACGGTCTAAAAAAACTATTCCTTAACTCCCTAGTCTTTCTCGAACGCCTTACCCATCCTGTGAGGTGAAAATATCCTGCGAATTTTTATCTATTTTCACCTTCACCCAAGGAAATACTTCCTATTCGCACATCAATTATGACCGACCTTACACCTCTGATAAACTTTCTAAAAGGCGATCGCGATCCGAGAGAATATCGACGCGCCTTAGCAGTCAGATTAGCCTTGACCGGACACACGCACCGAGAAATTAACAGTATTTTAGGGGTCAGTTCTGCTTTTGTCAGCAAATGGAAAGCAATCTATGAAGAACGAGGAATTGAAGCTTTAAAATTGGGTTACAAAGGACATCCCCGCTATTTAAGCGACGAACAAAAGCAAGAAGTGGTAGATTGGATATTGACTCAAGACACTTGGAATATCAGTCAGCTAAGACTCTATTTGTTTGATCGGTTTGGCGTGGCTTTTAAATCCCGACAAAGTTATTATGCACTCCTCAGAGTCGTCGGTGGAAAATTAGCACCTGGGGAGTTAGAGAAGATGGACGATACCCTCGATCCGCTGTGAAGGGGAAGTTAACCCTATAATTGGGGTGCATTGAGTGTTGTGCGGATGTCCCGCCTAGGGTTAAAACCCCAGGCTAATAGCTCAAGTCATCTTTAAGATGACTGAATGGGATAAAATCTCGTTTTATCCGATCTAATTAGTAAAATTTCAGTCCACAAAGCGTGGAGTTCGGCTATTAGCCCGGAAATTAATTTCCGGGCGGGATGTGCTACACATAGCCCGAAAGTTTTTGCGCTGGGATGGAGAAATTTTATCGTCTGATATTGATAGTGGGTTGGGTCATTTCGTCCTGCCTGGGGTTTAAACCCCAGGCTAATAGCTGAAGTCATCTCAAGATGACTGAATGACAGCCCACTACAGAGTCTACGAAGTCGATACTCGTAGAAGGGTTTATGTTTTCCGAACAGCAAGCCACGATCGTTGCAAGGTTTGAAAAACGCTACTTTTCGACGCGAACCCCTTTCCAAAAGGCAATATATCCAGCGATATTTTTCGCCGCATCTTTGGGCTCGGGGTAATACCACGCCGCATCGGGATTGGTTTTACCATCTACTTCGATCGTGTAATAACTGGCAACCCCTTTCCAAGAACAAGTGGTATGAGTATTACTCGGCTTGAAATACTCCGAGTTAATCGCATCGGGGGGAAAATACTGATTTCCTTCCACCACTTCGCAGTTATCGCTTTCAGCTAAAACTGCACCGTTCCAAATTGCTTTCGGCATACCTTACTCCCATAGATTCTCGTTCGATCTTACCAAGACGCTGGCAACTCTGCCCAATGACCAATGACCCATTACCCATTACCCCAATTAAATTTCATCCCAACCGCTAACACCAGATGACATGACGTAGCTGGTAACGCTGGCTTCAAAAAAGTTGGCTTTGGTATGTGCCTGATTTTTAGTATCGGAAAAGCGTTCGAGGTGGGTATAGGGACTTTTTTGATATTTGGGTTCCCGATAGAGTGGTTCGAGTCCGATCGCCTTTAACCGCATATTTGCCAGATACTTGGTATACTGCTCGGTACTGGTTTCGGTAATCCCTAAAATATCGTTGCCGACGATATGATTCGTCCAGCGGCATTCGTGTTGGACGGCAGAATCGAACATTTCGTAAATCCGATCGACAGAATGGGGGAAAACCTGCATGGCTTCGGGAATTAACCGTTGGAATAAGCGAACGTGACTTAATTCGTCTCGGTTGATCGTTTTGAAGATATCCGCACTTCCCGGCATCAACATTCGCGAAGCCAGATTGTAGAAGTAAATGAAGCCGTTGTAGAAGTAAAGTCCTTCGAGAAGGTAGTCAGCAAGCAAGGCAATAAAATAGGTTTCTGTTGTGGGGTTATCAATATATTGCTGATAGAAACCCGCCACAAACTCGCAGCGATCGCGCAACACGCTATCCGTTCGCCAAAAATCGTACACGGCACTGCGGCGATCGCTGGGAATCACCGTTTCGATAATATATTGATAGCTTTGATTGTGCATGGCTTCTTGGGAAAGCTGTTCCGCCATACACAGGCTAATTTCCGGTGCGGTGATACTGCTTTTGAGGTGGGGGATATTGCAAGTTTGAACCGAATCTAAAAAGGTGAGATAGGATAAAATTCCATCGTACGCATGGCGTTCTTCGGGGGTCAAATTCCAATAGTCAGTGACATCTTGCGTTAAATCGAGCTTCTGGGGAATCCAAAAGTTTTCACGCATTTGTTGATACAAACCGATCGCCCAAGAATAGCGAACGTCATTGAGTTGCATCAAGTTTGTGGTATTTCCAAACCAAATCGATCGCGCTTCAATGCGATCGTCTCCCCCTGGGTTGAAGATGGGGTTAACTTTCATTTTTTCAGTGGAATTGTAGAGAATGGAGTCGGACAAACAGTAAGTCATATTTGAAGGAGTTCAGACGTTCGGGAAAAAGAGAGAAAGGAAGGCATGGGGAGAAGAGATTTGCCAATGACCAATGACCAATAACTAATTCGCACAAGCGGTACAAGTATCGGCATCTTTGAAGTTATCCTTTTGAACGGTGCGGATGTAGTAGATCGCTTTGCAGCCTTCTTGCCAAGCGAGAACTAACGTTTCAAAGATATCTTTCGCCTTGAGGAAACGATCGGGTTCGTCTGGAAAATACACCCCTTGGTTGAGGTTAAAGAGCAATTCCATTGAAATTCCCGTATCGATCCATTTTTGCATAGTTGCCACAGCTTTGATGACAATTTTTTGGTCGATCGTCTTATTTTCTGGATAGAACCAGAAGCATTCTTTAATAAATGGGGGAGCGATCGGGACGGTTCCTTTTGCCCATTTATCGTAGAAAAATCGGCTGTAAACGGGGAGAATGCTTGCCGTACAACCTTGCACCAAAGAAGAGGAAGTATTCGGAGCGATCGCCGTAATATGAGAGTTGCGAATTCCGTACTTGCAAACGTCAGCAGATAGCTGAACCCAACGCTCTTTTTCACTCGCATTTTCGACAAACCATTCGACAGGTTTGGCGCCAATTAACTTGCCTTGACTCCACTCGCTACCTGCAAATGCCGGATACGCACCCCGTTCTTTTGCCAGTTCCATCGAAGCGCGAGTACAGTAATAGCCGATATTTTCAAATAAGCCATCGATCGCCCCTAAATCTTGATAGGATGTACGATGTTTTGCCAGCCAATCCGCTAACCCCATCACCCCGACACCGATCGTCCGATAGCGATCGTTATGTGCCGCACTGGCAGCAAACGGAGGCGCGGTAATATCGATGGTATTATCGAGAATTCGCACCGCCAATTCGCACAAATGAGGCAGTTCGTACTCTTCGATATTAGCGAGGTTCAGCGAGTCGAGATTGCAGGTATGCGCGAGTTTGTGCGGGGAAACATTAGACCAGCTTTCTTGACATAAATTTCCACCAGGAATGTAGCCGTCGTGCTTATTGGGATTGGCGCGATTCGACGTATCTTTAAACCATAGATACGGCATTCCCGTTTCCAGTTGCGATCGCATGATCGTCTTGAACAATTCCCGAGCGCTCACCTTTTTATACAGCGTAATGTCTCGATCCAAACTCTCTTCAATCCGACGATACGCCGCTTCAAATTCTTCGCCCCACAATTCGGCAAGTTCGATCCCAAATTTGATGCGAACTTCGTAGGGATCGACCAACGTCCATTCCTGCTGATCGACAACGCGCCGCATAAACTCGTCAGCTACTACCAACTGCGGGAAAATATCGTAAGCTTTGCGCCGTTGGTCGCCATTTTCCGTCTGGCATTCCAGAAACTCCGGTACGTCCAAATGCCAAACGTCCAAGCTGACCGTTACCGCCCCCGCACGGCGTCCCCCCTGGTTGACAGCGATCGCCGTATCGTTGAGCAGTTTCGTCCACGGTAGCACCCCACCAGATACGTTGGATTTGCCCATCACCCAACTTCCGGTCGCCCTCACCCGAGAGATATTCACCCCCACGCCGCCGCCGTTTTTGGAGATTCTAGCGGTGTCGGTGATGGTTTCAAAAATACTTTCTAAATTATCGTCGATCGCGCAGATAAAGCAGGAAGACAGCGATCCGTGAGGAATTCTCAGGTTCGCCAAAATCGGCGTGGCTAGGGAAATTTTACGAGTCGCGATCGCCTCGTAAAATTGTTTCGCCCACTTTAATCGATCGTGCGGCTCTTCCACCACCGCCAGCAACAACGCGCAAGTCAGTAAGGCTTCCTGGGGCAGTTCGTCTTTCAACAAGTAGCGTTTGGTCAGCAACACCGCCCCCGCATAGTCGTAATCCGTATCCCAATCGGCGTTCATCCACGACCCCGCCTCTTGCAATTCGCCCAGGGAATAGGTGAGGATGCGTTCGTCGTAGCGACCCGCACTGACTTGGGCGAACACGGTTTTGGCATAGTCGCCGTACTGGTAGCCCCGACTGACCAGGGTATCTTTCCACAAACTCCAAACGTGCAACCGTCCGGCAACATAGCGCCAATCGGGTTCGTCGGGGCTGCACATTTCCAAGGCACAGTTAATCAGGTTGTCCTGAATCTCGCGGGTGGTGACGCCATCGCTCAACCGCGTGGTCAACCCCGCCTCCAAAGTGATGGGGTTGGCTTCTAACCCCGCACAAGCCCACTCGACCACCGCCCGAATTTTGGAAATATTGAGGGGAGCCGGAGTTCCATCTCGTCGGATGACCTGGATTGTCGAGGGTTTCGGCGCTGCGAGCGAGAGAGTTGGAGAGATCGTCATAGGGCTGATACGTAAGACGGACTCAGACCAGTTTACGACAAGGTTAAGCACTATGGATAGTGTCAGAATACAAAAAAAACTGTAGTTTGTGCTATATGTAGAGTTCGACTTCATTGCAGCCCTTGTTGCCTGGGAGTCCGTTCTCAGACCGACCCAGGCTCGTCCAACCGAACGAAGCTCATCGCAGATCGATCCTAGTGCAGCCCGAGGAAAATGGCTAAGCTGTTCGGAACGATCGAACGATCGGAAACATTACCGATCGAAGATCGTTCCCGTCAAACACGCTCCCGTCCAACTCACACCTTGAGTATTGGCGTTTTCCAACTGCGCGCACAGCAAATTCGCCTGCGTCAACGTAGCTCCCGCTAAATTCGCCTCGCGCAAATTGGCTTCTTCCAAATTCGCCCCGCTCAAATTGACGCCCCGCAAATCCGCGCGACTTAAATCCGCGCCCTGAAGATTCGCTTCGTTCAAATTTGCCCCGCGCAAATCCGCCCCGCGCAAATCTGCCCCTTGTAAATTGACCGTCGTCAAATTCGCCCCGCTCAAAAAAGTACCGCACAGTGCAGCGCGAGATAGCGTGGCACCCATCAAATTCGCCCCCCGCAAATTCGCGCCTCGCAAATCGGCAGCACTCAAATCCGCCTGCATCAGATTGACCCCGAGCAAGCTCGATCGCAAATCGGCTTCGACCAACGACGCCCCGAGTAAATTCGCTCCATCCAGCCGTGCCGCTTCTAGGTTCGAGCCTCGAAGATTCGCGCCCACCAGATGAGCGCCTGTCAGATTTGACCCTTGTAACTGCAACTGCGAGAGGTCGTAGTCTTCTAAATTCGCTCCTGCTAGTTGTTGGAGTTGTCCGTTCCGAATAGCTTCCATAATTTTAAGTAATAAGTTTGGGGTTTGGGGTTTGGGGTTTGTGCCGGGGCGGGTTTTGAGCAACGATTGTCGGTTCGGTACGATCGAACTCTAGCTAAACCCGCCCCTACCGAACATTGGTAACTCGTCACGGGTCACTATCCCCTCACCTCTTCATCTCCGTGTCTTCGTATCCCCGTGTCTGCCTGCACCCTCACCTCCTCACTCCCTCGCTGGCTTTCTCCTCCCGAACTCCTACTCGATTCGTGTCGTCGAGAAGCCACAATCCGGAACTCGCTTTCAAGACTTCCACGGGTAGGTTCATGCCTTGTTGCATTGCCATGACCAACAGCATGAGGGTATCGAGCAATTTGGGGTCCCAGAAAGCGGTTTGGGATTGGCATTCGCCAAGGGCAAAGGGCAGGGCTTCTTCCCGAGGCATTTGTGCCATCAGTTGGACGACGCGCTGTTGAAAATGGGCGACCAATCCCAAAATGCGAGATTCGAGGGGGATGGCATCGTAGGCGAGTCCGGCGGGTTGTCCCGAACCGTTCCAGTATTCGGTTTGATGGGTGATGATGTTGGCAACGGCGCGCAGTTGGGGCATGGTTCGCAGGACTTGGGCGGCGGGTCGCAGGGGACAGCAAGGCGCTGCGTTTTTGTCGGCTAACCCGTCGCTGGGGATACCGGGGAGATAGTCGAGGCGGTGCAGCAATCCTGCTAAGCGCAGGCGCTTGATCTGCCATGCGGGAAGATCGAGCAGTTGCCCCATCATTTCGGCAAGAGCGGAGACTTCGGCGGCTGCCATGGGGTTGACCGTATCGGTGAGATCGATCAGTTGTGCCATGCGCAGGAAGGCTTGTAATTCGTTGGAAATCAGGTTGCGATCGAGGGCTTGGTGGTACGCTGAGGAGGTGAACTCGAGCCGATCAACCAAATCGTGCTGGCTGTTTTGCAGGTAGCCGACAACGCGGGTCACGATTTCGCTGAGATCCGCATGGCGATCGCTCTGTTCGGCTTCCCGGGCGATTTCCCGCACGCGATCTCGCAGGATCTCTCGCAGTTGGGGATCGTATCCCTCAATGCAGTCGATCGCCAACTCGACGGTTTCTCGCACCAATTCCGGCTCGAACGTCCAGAATCCGTAAAATTTCCGCTCTAAGTCCGACTGCGGCACGCCGGAAACTCCGTACTCGGCGGCGGTGAGTTCCTGGCACAACACCATCGCTGTATAAGTTGGAGATAAAATCATCAAGTGCCACTCTTGAGCCACGGGATCGTCGGGTTGCAGAGAAACGATCGCCACGTTGGGTTTTTGGCTGGTGGGATGGTCTAAAAATCCGGTATCCGGGGCGGCGAGAATCACCACCTGTCGGGCGCGATCGGCAATTTCTCCATAACGATCGGCTTCTTGCAAATACCATTTTCCTCGTTGAAATGCGGTGACCATCAACGGATCGCTATCCGAGGCTAAAATACTATCCTCGAGGGCGTGGCACAAGGCAACCAGTGTGTTTTTGTAGTAAACGCCGTAGTTAAGGGGTAATTTCCCCGGCTGTCCCTGAAGGTGGGCATCGACGAGCGTTTTTAAAATAGACCCTTCAAGCATTGGAGTAGCACTGTAAAAGTTTTTATTATCGGACTTATAATTCTTGATTACTATAACAATCCTAAGCAATTTTTCAAAAAGGACGGTTGTTTTAACCGGATCGACGCCTAAAAACTTTAATGTCTCAGAAAACGCGGTAGCAAGGATTGCCAAGCGGTGAGAGCGGGTCAAACTGGAGGCAGGGGGAGTCGGGTCTCGCTGCCAAATCTTGGCTTAGCTGGGGACGGAAATCCCTACTGCCTCGATCGCACCCATCTCAGACCTAATTTTATCTAGAATAAAAGAAAGCGGTTATGGAAGCAGGACGACGATGGTGAAGACAGACTCCCCCGTTCCCCAAATGTATCGGCAAGAAGACGCGCAAGCCATTCTCCAGCTTGCATTTGCCCGTAAGGAAGAAGACGGAGAACTCTCGCGATCGCAGCTTTGGGAAATCGCGACCGAATTAGGCATTTCTCCCGAAGATTTACACGCTGCCGAGTCAGAATGGCTGGCAAATCGAGGAGAATTCTTGGAAAAACAAGCCTTCAATACCTACAGACAAAATCGCTTCAAACATCGTTTAGTCAGATACTGCATCGTTAATGGTTTCCTCATGGCTTTGAACTTTATCGCCACGGGGGGTCTATCTTGGTCGCTTTATATTCTTCTGCTTTGGGGAATCGGCTTGAGTTTAAATGCCTGGAAAACCTATCAAACCAGTGGCGAATCCTACGATCGCGCCTTCAGTCGCTGGCGCATCAAACAACAAGTCGGACGCTCGATCGGCAATTTTGCAAACAAGTTTTTGAATGGTTAAGGGTAGGGTGTGTTGAGGGACGAAGCGCACCGCTAACGTCTTCAAGCCATCGGCAGAGGCCGTCCAATTGATAGCTCAAACTGTCCGGATCGATCGCAAAGAACCAATAACCCATGACTAATTAAAATAATCTGGTTCGTTCCCCGGTTTCCACTTGATATTGCAGCCAATGCTGGGTTTTTGGTCGGGATCGATGGGTTGTCCGGAGAGGAGGAGATCGATCGCCCCTCGCAAGTCTTTCCCCGTCAGAGGTTTATTGTTTCCCGGTCGGCTATCGTCGAGTTGTCCCCGATACGCCAAGCGGCGATCGGTATCGAATAGGAAAAAGTCGGGCGTACAAGCCGCCGTATAAGCTTTGGCAACCCCTTGGGTTTCATCGTAACAAACAGGAAATTGCAATCCTAACTCTTGCGCCATTTGCTTTAACTTTTCCGGCGAATCGTCGGGATAGTTTGCAACATCGTTAGCGCTAATTGCCACAATTCCCAGTTCAGAATTTCGGTAGTCGCGATCGAGCTTTGCCCATTCCGGTTTGATATGTTTGACAAACGGACAGTGCTGGCAAATAAACATCACCAACAGCGCTTTTTTCTCCGCAAAAGTTTCCAAAGAAATCGTCGCCCCGGACACGACATCCGGTAACTGAAAATCGGGGGCTGGCGTTCCCAGTGCGAGCATCGTCGAAGGTGTTAAAACCATAAAATTGTTAGTGGTTAGTGGTTAGTTGTTAGTGGTTATTTGGGGTTTGGGGATTTTAGATTTTAGATTTGGGATTGAGATCTATGACCCCTAACGGGTCACTGTCTTCTTCCTCTGCTCCCCCGGCCTCCCTTCTGCCCTAGAGCTTTATCAACGAAGGACGGTCGGAGTTGGGTATGATGAAAGCACGTTCAAACCCGTACCCATCGTAGCTGATGCCCCGTCTTTCCCCCGAACTCGATCCGCAAAACCTGTTCCCGTTTGCACTCGACGACTTTCAACTCGAGGCAATCGCCGCTCTGGATGCGAACAAATCGGTCATCGTTTGCGCGCCGACGGGTTCCGGGAAAACCTTAGTCGGAGAATACGCCATCTATCGCGCCTTGGCACGGGGAAAGCGCGTCTTTTATACGACCCCGCTTAAAGCCCTCTCCAACCAGAAATTACGAGACTTCCGCCAACAATTCGGCGAGGATGCCGTGGGATTGCTCACTGGAGACGTCTCGGTAAATCGGGATGCGCCGATTCTGGTGATGACCACGGAAATTTTCCGGAATATGCTCTACGGGACGCCCATCGGCGAAGTGGGAACGTCGGTGATGGGGGTAGAAACCGTGGTTCTCGACGAGTGCCACTACATGAACGATCGCACTCGGGGGACGGTGTGGGAAGAATCGATTATCTACTGTCCGCCGGACATTCAACTGGTCGGATTGTCGGCAACCATCGCCAACAGCGCCCAACTCACCGATTGGATCGATGCCGTTCACGGACCGACGGAATTAATTTACTCCGAATATCGTCCCGTTCCCCTGCAATTTTACTTCGGCAATCGCAAAGGCGTCTTTCCCCTGCTCGATAAAACCCACAGCCAGCTCAATCCCCGCCTGCAACCGAAACCGGGAGAGAAAAACCGCAAGAAGGGAAAACGCCCCGAACCCCTCGCCGTCGGCTACATTCTCTCCCAACTCCACCAACGGGATATGCTGCCTGCCATTTACTTTATCTTCAGCCGCATGGGGTGCGATCGGGCGGTGCGCGATGCCGGAACCCTCGCCCTCGTTAACGAGTGGGAAGCCGCCCAACTCAAACAGCAAATCGACGAATTTTTAGCCCAAAATCCGGAAGCCGCCCGCCGGGAGCAAGTCGAACCCCTGTATCGCGGCATTGCCGCCCACCATGCCGGACTGTTACCCGCTTGGAAAATGCTGGTCGAGCAACTGTTTCAGCAAGGGTTAATTAAAGTGGTGTTCGCCACGGAAACCCTGGCGGCGGGGATCAATATGCCCGCCCGCACCACGGTGATTTCCAGCCTTTCCAAGCGCACCGACGAGGGACACCGGATGCTGAAAGCGTCGGAGTTCTTGCAAATTGCCGGACGGGCGGGACGGCGAGGAATGGACGAACAGGGGTACGTGGTGACCCTGCAAACCCCCTTTGAAGGGGCGAAGGAAGCGGCACATCTGGCAACGTCCAGTCCCGATCCCCTGGTGAGCCAGTTTACGCCCACCTACGGCATGGTGTTGAACCTGTTGCAAACCCACAGCCTCGACGAAGCCAAAGACCTGGTAGAGCGCAGTTTCGGGCAATACCTGGCAACGCTGGATTTGCGACCCCAACAACAAGCGATCGCCGATTTAGAGCGGGAACTCGGCGACGCCCAAGCCAAACTCGGTGACGCCGATCCCCAAGTCTTAGCCCGTTACGAAAAACTGCACGATCGCTTAAAAGAAGAACGACGCTTGCTCAAAACCCTGAAACGCCAAGCGGAAGAGATGCAGACTAAATCCCTGGCGATCGCCCTCAATTTCGCCGTTCCCGGCAGTTTGCTCAGTCTCAAAGGCAGTCACGTTCCCGTGTCCGAACCCCTCCCCGCCGTGTTGGTCGATAAAGTGTCAGGAGCGGGAAAATCGCCCTACCTGCTGTGCGTGGGCGCCGACAATCGCTGGTACGTCGTGACGGTCAAAGATGTCACGACACTGCACGGCGAGTTTCCCCGCCTCAGCGGTGTCGATGCCCTAGAACCCCCGCCAGAAATGCCCCTCAAACCCGGACAGTCTCGCAAAGGCAATCCCGAGACCGCAGCGGTGGTGGCGCAGATTCCCCAGTTGCCCCCGCCGGAAAAGGCTCCGGAAGTCGCCCAGTGGGTCGATCGGGTGGAAGAACTCGATGCCGAATTGCGGCAGCATCCCGCCCGTCAGTGGGGCGATCCGGGAACGCTAATCAAAGCTTGGAAGCGGGTCGATCGCCTGCAAACCGAAATTCACGATCGCCGGCAAAAGGTAGAACGCAATCTCGCCTGTCACTGGGAAGAATTCCTCGACCTTCTAGAAATTCTCATTGCCTTCAACTGTTTGGAAGAGTCTCTCGTTCCCACCCCTTTAGGAGAAATTGCGGCGGCAATTCGCGGCGATAACGAACTGTGGCTGGGTTTGGCAATTTCCAGCACCGAACTCGACGCTCTCGATCCCCATCAATTTGCCTCTGCCTGCGCCGCACTGGTCACTGAATCTTCCCGTCCCGACAGTTGGACGAATTACGACCTTTCGCCCCAAGTAGACGCCGCTTTAGCCAAACTCAAGGGCATTCGTCGCAAGCTGTTTCAAATTCAATACCGCCACCAAGTCGCCTTCCCCGTGTGGTTGGAACGAGATTTGGTCGGGTTGGTCGAACAGTGGGCGCTGGGGGTCGAGTGGTCCGAACTTTGCGCCAATACCAGCCTCGACGAGGGCGATATCGTTCGCTTGCTCCGCCGCACCCTCGATTTTCTCTCCCAAATTCCCCACATTCCCCATATTCCCAACTCGGTTAAACAAAATGCGTACCGCGCCATGCAACTGATCGATCGCTTCCCCGTCAATGAAGCGGTCAATTAATGAAGGCGTTCAGAAGTCCGTACTGGCTCCGCATCCAAGATCTTGTAGGAGAGGGTTTTGGAGTTAAATTCGGATCGTTGCCCAAACGTCTAGCTAAACCCGCCCCTACGACTCCCGATCGTATTTCTTTTCAAAAAATGAAGGGGATGGGAAATCACCCCACCCTAAAAACTGAGTAGGATTGTTATATTTTTAATTGCTCCCCGCCAAGTTGAGATCGACCTATGACACCCCCAAACCCCCCGATATCGCCTGCCGAGCCGTTGCCACCCGTTGCCCCCACATCGCGATCGCCATCGGGTCCCCAACGCCTGTTTAAAGCGTTATACAATCCCACCTATTTGGCGATCCTGGCGTCTGTCGGTCTTCACGGACTCGCCGTCGCTTCTTTACCCGTCGTGACCCCCATCATCACGGGGGGGGTCGCCAAACCCCAAGGACCGATCGAAACCAATATCGTCCAACTGACCCCTGCCGAAGCGGCTCGCGTGCGATCGGCATTCCCCGCCCCCAGAACGACCGCCCAACCTCCAGCATTTCCCTATTTCAATAATTCCAATTCCAATTCCAATTCGTCCTCATCCTTCGCACCTCCCCCGCTTTCTGGCGATCTCTCCAAATCCAGAACGAGACCCGATTGGGCGAGTATCTTGGGTGGCAACTCGTCGTCTGCGGACTCGTCAACATCCGGCGGTTCTTCGAGAACTTCCTCGAATTGGGATACCGGAGAATCCGATGCTACTGGGAACGAATATTACGATTACTCGGGCAATGACTACACCTCGGGTGGCGGCTATGCTTATAATCCCGATGACTATGTGAATATCGAGGATTTTGTGAATTCGCCGCCACCGCCTCCTGAAGAAACTGAAACACCTGATAAAAAGAAGGTGACACAGCCCCAAAATCGGCAAGCGGCTAATAATGATGAGAACTCCGAAAATCGGGAAGTTGCCAACGCTAACAGCACGAGGAACAACTCATCCGAAAACCCAGAAATGGTGTCGGCAAACCCGATCGACCTCGGTACGATTCTCGGTCTGAGAACCGGGCAAGGACCGATTCAAGATCTCGAGGGAAACTATCCCGTTGAAATTGTGCGCCTCCCGAACGGTGAAACCAAATGGGTTCCTTTGGACAATCCAGTCGTCAATGCAGCACTCACATATACCTTTGACAAACTTCGACCGCCTATTCCTCAAGAACCGGGTACGTACCGATTGACCGTTGAATACTCACCACCGGAATCCGACCCGAATACCAACGTAGCCGAAGACGATCCCAATCCCACATCCCCAACGGACGATCCCGAAGCGATCGCTCTAGCAGAAGAGTTTCAAGATACCTATCCAGCACTGCCCATCGTACCCGCCCCCGCGATCGAGATTCCCTACGAAGCTGCCCTGGCACCTGATGCGGGAAATCGGGCGCGAGTGGCTGGGATTTTCGATGCAGATGGTAATTTAGTAGACGTGCAATTGCTCGAAAGTACGGGCGACGAGTATCTGGACGAACTGGCACTCAACTCTGCTAAAGTTGGGTTTATGCCTGTCTCGCAAGCCACGCTTCAGACGATCGATGTGGTGTTCGATCTCTCCGGTAGCGAAGAACTCCCCACGGAGAAGCCAACGCCGCAACAGACTCCCGCACCCGCACCCGCAGCCCCCAATCCCAAACCCGCTCCGGAACCGTCGGAGGAATCCGCCCCCGAGTCCGAACCCGAACCCGAATGGGGCGACAAAGTACCTCCCAAAACCCCGATCAAACCGGAAGCAGTAGAGGAAGAACCGACGATCGAATCCGATCCTCCGGTGAATCCTAAGAAAAAACCGATCGGTTCCCAGTCGGCATTACCGTCGTTGTAGTCATTGGGGATTTGGGGTTCGTCAATTACCCATTACCCATAACATTACTTCCAATTCGCCGCCGCTCGATCGAGAACGTATGCCGCTACGTCGGCAATTTCGGCTTCGGTGAGGCGATCGCCGTAAGCCGACATATTATTTTTACCATTGCGGACGATCTCGGCGATCGCTTCGGGGGAATCAAACCCGTTGCGTTTTAATGCCTTTTGCTTCAAATTCTTACCCCGGCGGATGATATTGCCGCCGTTGGGATGGCATCCGGCACATTGCAGTTCGAAAACCCGTTCTCCGTTGCCGAGATCCGCCGCTAACGCCGTGGGTTGACACAACAGGGTCAAACACAGCCAACACCCTAAGGCAAGTGCCGCCAGGATTTGCCACAGAACTTTCGGGCGCGAACGAGTCTCGGGAATGTTAAAATTCATAAACGTTAGAAAGCACGAAAACTTTTTAGGAGAGAGACTGTATGTCTTTAGCAGTGGGTGCTGTTGCCCCAGAATTTACCGTCAAGGATACCAACGGCAACACCGTTAGCCTGTCCGACTTTAAAGGGAAAACGGTCGTTCTCTACTTCTATCCTAAAGATGATACCCCCGGTTGCACCAAGGAAGCCCAAGGTTTCCGCGATGCTTACCCCGAATATCAAGGCAAAGATATGGTGGTGTTGGGGGTTAGCATGGATGACGAAGCCTCTCACCAAGCCTTTACCGAGAAATACGGTTTGCCTTTCCAACTCCTCGCCGACACCGACGGTGCCATCACCAAAGCTTACGATGTTGATGGCGGCGGTTACTCCAAGCGAGTCACCTACGTCATCGACGGGGAAGGCAAGATTTCTAAGGTGTTCGATTCGGTGAATACGGCAACCCACGCCAAAGATATCTTAGCCGAAGTGGGCTAGAATGCCCGTTCGCCCTAGGGTTAGAGCACCGTTCTAACATGATTTTACCCTAGGGTTCGTCGTGAGGGCTAACCCCTCACGACCCGCGTTTTTAATCATTACAAACCACGATTAATGACTATCGAGATCGATCGCTTCCAAGATTTTTTCGATTGCTGCGTTGGCGACTGGAAAACCGAACGCACGTATCATTACATGACCCGCGCAGAAGTCGAGCGATCGCACACGGATTTTGGCATTCATCCATTAACCTCAGACTTTAAAATTAAAGTTTTAAACGATAATAACTATCCCATTCCCGACAATCTCGATATTTTACCCGGATACCATCTCGAATTC
This sequence comes from Oscillatoriales cyanobacterium M59_W2019_021, assembly GCA_015295945.1. GTDB lineage: Bacteria > Cyanobacteriota > Cyanobacteriia > Cyanobacteriales > Geitlerinemataceae > DVED01. The sequence continues at coordinate 22,120 of DVED01000206.1, forward strand.
GATACCGTTTCTGATAAAGGGGAACGAGTTTCGCAGCAACTCAACTTATTATTCGTTCCCAAAAGCCAAACCGGATCGACGATCGAAGGAGATTATCTGCGCGATCGCGCCTACGAAGAAGCAAAGCCGATCGTTTCGAGCTTTCACTTCCATTTAGAAACGCGGGAATTGTTGATGAAAACTTTCTACACTCGCGTCGTTTCGGTCGATTCGATTACCCTGATTAACCCCCATCTTCGCATTCGGAAAATTCTCAATTACGAACGCTCTCCCGAAGGCGAACCTTTGGAAAATGTCATTTTAGTTGGGTTTGGCGTGGAACAGAAAGATGTGACTTGAGGTAATTGGTAATTGACGATCGACTTTTAGTACCTAACAACTAGCAACTAGCAACGAACCAATGACCGTTTATCAAGTTCGACTACTGAATTCCGATCTCGAAATCGATCAAACGCTACAAGTTCCGGCAGGAGAATATATCCTCGATATTGCCGAAGAAGAAGGCATTCGTCTCCCCGCCGGATGCCGTCAAGGTGACTGTTCTGCCTGTGTGGTGAAGTTGGTTAGCGGAGAACTCGACCAAAGCGAACAGAAATTTCTAAAACTCTCAGAACTCGAAGCAGGATACCGGATTATCTGCGTGGGAACGCCCCTTTCTGATTGTACGATCGAAACCCATCAAGAAGGCATTTTGTATCAATCTTCATTATATTATGGGTAATAGGTAATTGGTAATGGGTAATTGGCAATGGACGATCGGAAACGGTTAGTCGTTAAAACAAACCAATAACCAACCCCAAACCCCAAACCCCAAACCCCAAATTCCCAAATAAAATGACCGATATTAACTGGCAAACAGCTAAAACTTACGAAGATATTCTCTATGATAAAGCCGATGGGATTGCTAAAATTACCATCAACCGCCCGCACAAACGCAATGCCTTTCGTCCGAAAACGGTTTTCGAACTCTACGATGCCTTTGCCGATGCCCGAGAAGATATGCAAATTGGGGTGGTTCTGCTAACGGGTTATGGACCCCATACGGATGGGAAATATGCGTTTTGTTCCGGCGGGGATCAAAGCGTTCGCGGTCATGCCGGATATGTCGATGATGGCGGCGTTCCCCGATTGAATGTATTGGATTTGCAACGTTTGATTCGATCGATGCCCAAAGTGGTTATTGCTTTGGTTGCCGGATATGCCATTGGTGGCGGTCATGTTTTACACTTGATTTGCGATCTGACTATTGCTGCCGATAATGCCATTTTCGGACAAACCGGTCCCAAAGTTGGCAGTTTCGATGGTGGGTTTGGCGCGAGTTATCTCGCTCGGATTGTCGGGCAGAAGAAAGCAAGAGAAATTTGGTTTCTGTGCCGTCAATATAACGCCCAACAAGCTTTAGAGATGGGGTTGATTAATTGTATCGTTCCGGTCGATCGCCTGGAAGCAGAAGGCATTCAATGGGCACAGGAAATCTTAGAGAAAAGTCCGATCGCCATTCGCTGTCTCAAAGCCGCATTTAACGCCGATTGCGACGGTCAAGCGGGATTGCAGGAACTCGCCGGAAATGCGACGTTGTTGTACTACATGACCGAAGAAGGTGCGGAAGGAAAACAAGCCTTTTTAGAGAAGCGAAAACCCGATTTTCGTCAATATCCTTGGTTGCCGTAAATTCGGTTCTCGCCAGAATTGAGGGTATATGAGCCGTTGAATCACCAATACCCAGCAACGAACAACTAACCCATTACGATAAACGATCGGGTTTGTGCAGTCCCCAAAAGATTGCCGCGATCGCCGCTGCTGCCACCGACAAGACTGCCATCACTTGAAACGCGATCTGTACTCCCACCACTAATGCCTCCACGGGAGCTTGAGTGACATCGAGATCGGGAGTGAGTTGGGCGCTAGCGATCGCGATCGAGGAAAAGAGAATGCCGACGAGGGGAACGCCTGCGGTTTGTCCCAAAATGCGAGATAGCGACAACAATCCCGAAGCCAAACCCAAATGATCGGGCGGTGCGGCTCCCATAATAGTGCTATTATTGGGCGATTGGAAGAGTCCGACACCGAGAGCGTAGGGAACGACTCCGGCAATATAGATCGGTAAGGTTAATTGGGCGTCGAAACCGCCCATCAAAAAACACCCCAAGGCGATCGACAGTAACCCGACTAAGCTGACAATCCGCGTCCCGCAACGATCGGCAAGAACCCCCGCGATGGGAGCGGTCAAGACGATAATTGCCGGAGGAATTGCCAACAACAACCCCGCCCGATCGGCGCTGTAATGTTTCACCCATTGGAGGAAAAAGGGCAAGATAAAAATGGCGCCCGCCATGACGAAATTGCCGATGAAGCGCAACGCCAATCCCAAGCTGAACTCGACAGAACGAAAGAGTTTCAGATCGAGCATCGGTTCGGGCAACCGCAGTTCGAGAAGCAAAAAACCGACGAAACCCATTGCAGAGATGACCAGCAAGGCGATCGCCCCCACCGAGTCGAAACCCTCGCTCTGAACTCGGGTCATCCCCAGGCTAAAACCCGTTAAGACCAGGCTCAGAATCAGCGTTCCCGCCCAATCGAAGCGTTGGGAAATACCGCTACCTGCCGATGGGGGGACGAGACGGGCAACCATCAAAGTGCCAACAAGACCGATGGGAACGTTAATCCAAAAAATCAGGGGCCAATCTCCCCAGGCAACGAGCAACCCGCCGACCGTCGGACCGAGCATGATTCCCAACCCGAAAACTCCCGCACGGATGCCCAATCCCAGTCCCCGTTGTTCGGGGGGAAAGATTTCCACGATCGCTGCCGTTCCCAGTCCCGACAGAAAAGCCGCACCGATGCCCTGGAGGAAGCGAAAGGCGATCGCCCATTCTACGGTGGGAGACAGGGCGCACAGCAGCGAACCAACGGTGAAAACGACCATTCCCAGGATGTACAGTCGCTTTTTACTGAAAATATCCCCCAATTTTGCCGCACTCAAGACGAAAACGGCGATCGCCAGCAGATAGCTCAACACTACCCATTGAATGGTGACGAAATCCGTGTGGAGCGACTCCACCATCACGGGAAGGGCGAGGTTGACGATATAGACATCTAAAGCGAAGAGGAAAACCCCCATGCTGATGCCCAGCATTGCTCCCCATTTCGCCCACGCTTGAGGTTCGCGCCTCGAAGGACTGACTGCCTCTGCCTGAATTTTGGGTATAACGACCATATGTGGATGGCTTTGCAACGAAAACTTGAAATATTATTAACAATTATAACTTTTTATGGTAGATATGTGTAGAAAATGACGATATTGCAAAGCTAGACGATCGTTGCTCATTTGCATTCGCGGGATTTGATATTTTGTTGACAGAGGTTAACGCTCTCCGCTATAAATCCAATTGGCAATCAATTCGCTCATACGATAGCGTTCTACAATCTCGGGTAATTCGTTTTCAATATCGATGGGCGTTCCGCGTTTGGCGATTTCTTTAATCTCTTCCAAGAGATTGGCAACGAACTCTCGATCTCGAACCAAGTCTCCTTGACCAATCTGTTTGAGAGCCATTTCTAATGCAGCCTGTCCCGATTGCATACCCAAAGCAAACTGACTTTTGATTCCAAAAATTTCTGGATTCAAACTTTGATAGAGAAACTCATCTTTGGCGATCGCGTTAACGTGAACCCCTGCATAATGAGTGAAGGCATTTTTGCCGACGATCGGGCGATGGGGGGGAATGGCAATATAAGCCCGATCGCTCACCAAACGATAGAGTTCTTGGATGTGATTCAGTTTCCAAACCGATTCATCTTCTAGAATTTCCATTAAATTAATGGTGAGTTCGGCAAGATCGACAATTCCCGATCGTTCTCCAATCCCCATGACGGTGACATCAATAATATCCGCTCCCGCTCGAACGGCATCCAGGGCATTAGCTAAGGCTAAGCCTCGATCGTTATGACAATGAACTTCAATTTTGGGAAATAGATGGCGATCGGCAAGTCCTTGTTTTAAGGCTTTAACGTAGTAAGCATAACTGCGATGGGGATGAAATGGCGTTGCGTAACCCGTGGTATCGGCAATGCTAATAATATTGGCTCCGGCGGTGACGGCAGCCACGGATGCGGCGATCGCATCAGAAATCGACGATCGCACGGTATCTTCGGGAGTGTACCGAATTAATAAGTTGGGATTTTGCGATCGAGCGTAGGTAATAACTTCCACAATTTTATCGATCGCGGCACTGAGTTCGATCTCATAATCTCGCTCCAATCGCTTTTGGGAAACACTGAAAAAGACGCCCAAAAAATCGATATCGCACGCTAAAGCTTTCTGCACGTCGGGAATCCTACACAGGGAGTGAGCGCCTATTTTGGCTTGCAATCCCGCTCGAGCAATTTGAGTCACAGAGGCGGCTATTTCGGGGTTCACGGCTGGATTTCCCACTTCGATAATATCTACACCAAGGCAATCGAGCAGTCGAGCAATTTCTAATTTAATCTCGGGAGAAAAGTAAACGCCAGGCGTTTGCTCTCCTTCCCGTAATGTTGAGTCGAGAATTTGAATCATAACTGTCTTGAAAAATTAACCAAGCAAAATGTTACAGCTTCAAGACCGAGCTTTGGCAATTTTTTTCAAAGTTTGCCAAGAACATTCTTCAGGTTAAAATTGACCTGAAGGGTGTTGAAAACAAATCCTAAATTTAGGCAACTTGTTCAAACATATTTGGATGCGCTCGATTTTCTGTTGGACTCGTAGCGATCGATCTATACAATTACCCAGTTTTAGCCTAAAATTTAATAACTGAGATTGCATCAGGGATTGCACACTCTAGCTGGATACTAAGTTAGCATATATTTTATTTGTCGGCAAGTCATTATTTAACTCGATTGCCAAGCTCTTTGCACTCCGTGAAACCATCGGCGATCAATGGGGTCAAAAAGACGAGAACTCCTCAAAAAATTGAGCGGTGTATCGTCAGCAATCGATCGAGCAAATTTCTTAATCAAAACTTAGTCTTGTTGAAAACTCAGTTGAGAACTACCAAAAACTGGCAGTTCGATTGTAAACTCTGTGCCTTCTCCCAAATTTGAGATGCAGTGGAGTTGACCCTCATGCTGTTCGACGATAATTTGATAGCTAATACTCAATCCCAAACCCGTTCCCATTCCTACCGCCTTCGTTGTAAAGAAAGGATCGAAAATACGCTTCTGAACTTTCGAATCGATCCCGCAACCATTATCCGATATTTTAATTATAATTGTCCCAATTTTTACGGGATTTTCTTCATCAATTCCTATCTCAATATTTTCTTGAAAATCTGTATCTATTTGAATGGTTGGTTGTTGTTTTTTGCGACAATATACACCTATATCTTTTGATTCTGTCTGACATACTTCACATAAACTTGCGAGAACTTCGGGACAAGAGTGGGGTTCTAAAGCATCAATGGCATTGACCAGCAAGTTCATGAAAACGCGATCAATTTGATTGGCATAGCAAGTAATTTTTGGGATTTTACCATAGTTTTTTAAAACTTGAATTTCGCGAGCATTTCCAGCTTGCTTGAGACGTGATTTTAATAATAATAATGTATTGTCTAAGCTTTCATGCAGATCGACAGATTTATTTTTAGATGTGTTACACTTGGCAAAGGTTTGGAGCGATCGCACAATGCTATGAATTCTTTCAGCACCTATGCGCATTGAGTTGATCGATCTTTCCCAATCTTCTAATAAAAACTCAAAATCTATTTCATCGTAAGTTTTTTGGATTTCTACAGTAGGTTCGGGATAATTTTTTTGATAAATCTCGATCAGATTGAGTAAATCTTTAAAATAGTTTTTGATAAATGCAAGATTGCCATAGATAAAATTGACAGGATTGTTAATCTCGTGAGCAATTCCCGCGACAAGCTGTCCTAAGCTTGCCATTTTTTCAGATTGGATCAGTTGAATTTGAGTGCGTTTGAGATCGGACATCGCTCGCTCGAGTTGGCGTGCTTTTTCTCGTTCGCGAGCTTCTGACTCTCTCAATTGTGTATTTTGTTCTTTAAGCTTCTGTGAAAGTCTATAAATTTTGAGTTGGTTGACAACACGAGCGATGACTTCTTCTTGCTGAAAGGGTTTGGAGATATAATCCGAACCCCCGACTTGAAAAGCTCGAACTTTATCCCAAACTTCATCGAGTGCGCTGAGAAAAATGATGGGAATATCTTGAGTAAGCGGATCGGACTTGAGGATTTTGCAAACCTCATATCCACTCATTTCCGGCATCACGATATCGAGTAAAATTAGATCGGGACGAACAGTTTTCACTGTTTTTAATGCTAACTTTCCATCAATAGCTTGGCGAACCTTGTATCCTTCTCTGGTTAAAATTTTGGTTAATAATCGTAGATTCTCGAGTATATCATCAACGACCAAAAGAATGGCAGAATTTGATTGATTAGATGCCATATTTATCGATTTTTTAGCCAGCATTGTGATTCATATTGATCGAATTATAAAAAAAAAGGATATTCAACGGATACTCCTCAACCCGAATCGTCAAAAATTTCCGAAACAGAAAGATACAATTTAAAAAGACCGAATACAAGCTTTTCTCTGCCTTTGACCGGAGTTCGATCGCCGTTATGAAGTTCCAGCTTACCGATCGAACGGTCAACCGACACGGAAAGGGGAGGTCAGGGATCGACATAAACCCAAGTCCCATCTCTGTTGGCACTTGACTGTTTACCAAGATAGCGCAATCTTTCGACTTTCGATCGGCGTCGAGGGGGAGTCTGTGTTGCTTGTAACAGAACGATCGCTCGATCGAGGTGTAGCATTGCCTGCAAAAGTCGATGAAGTTGCCGATCGGAGGATAAAACAGCAAGTCATTTCTGGCTTCGGGGTATTGATCGCGCGTTTGCCACTTCTGTCTCCCCGTCAATCCCTTCGATCGAGACAGAGCCGATAGCTACACTTGGGTCTGTCGGCGAACGGGAAACCTTTTAGGAAACTCTATTCCCTCCTTAGCCGACCGATGAATCAGGACTGCGTGTTTCCCGTTATTTACTCCACCCTGTCGCCCCAGGCAATCGTTTCGGAATTACTCCCCGAGTATGGCATTGGGAACGTTACGGGCTGTAAATTTTGGCGTCGCGGTTTGAGCGATGTCTATTTGGTAGAAACGCTAACCTCACCCTATATTTTACGGGTTTCCCATCACCACTGGCGATCGCGTTCCGAAATCGAGTTTGAATTGGAATTGTTAGATTTTTGGCGGCAGCGAGGATTGCCCGTCGCCCATCCCCTGTCCACCCAATCGGGAGACTTGTCGGTTGAAATTGCCGCACCCGAAGGCAAGCGCTACGCGGCACTGTTCCCCTACGCACCGGGAGAAGTTGCCGTTGGGGATTTGAACCCCACCCAAAGCTGGCGACTGGGGGAAACCCTCGCCAAACTCCACCAAACCGCTCTTGCCTTTTGCCCCACAGCAGAACGGCATCCCCTCGATCTCGACTATCTTCTCAAAGAATCGTTCGCGGCGATCGCCCCGTTCCTCAAACACCGCCCCCAGGATCTCGACGAACTCTCGGGTATTGTCGATCGCGTCGAAGCCCAATTGCAACACCTACCCCAAGAACCGCCGTTTTGGGTTGTTTGCTGGGGAGATCCCCACAGCGGCAACGCCCACTTTACCCCCGATAATTCGGTGACGCTCTTCGATTTCGACCAGTGCGGTTACGGGTGGCGGGCGTTTGATATCGCCAAATTCCTGCAAATCTCCCTGCGGACGGGCATCGGCAAACCCGTTCGCGAAGCCTTCCTAGCCGGATATCAATCCGTGGAAGAACTCTCGGAATGGGAACTGAACGCCTTACAAGCACTGACGCAAACCGCCCATATTTGGATGTGGGCGATCGATCTTCACACCTCCTGTTTTTGCAATTGGTGTCGGTTAGATGACCATTATTTCATCCAGCGTTTGGGACAGTTAAAGCGCCTGAATTCCCACGATTGGCAGTTGTTTTAATCAAAGGAGTTCAACTGGGAGAAGGGTCGGCAACTTCGGCAGTCGGACTCCTTTCGGGGGTTTCTTGCACTCCTCTGGGACGAGAATCCCCACAAAAGCTGAAACCACTCGATCTCGATTCTCAAGGCGCTCGGTAATCTCAATACTGGAGGCGCGAGCTTTTGGGTTGGCGCATTCATCCCCCGTCGCACGAGTGACGAACTTCTGATAGTCTACAATCTTGGAGACGATTGGGGTTGGATTGTTGCCGCTCAAAGCGCCTGGGTGAATCCCTTCTAGATCCCCCCACTTCACGATATTCGGGTCTTTTTTTCGGGTCATTAACTCGGTTCTACACCCATAAGCCGAACGGTGAGAATCGAGCGATCGGGGGTCAGCACTGACCGCTCAAAGCGATCGTTGCTTGACATTTTGGGGTCGGCAACGCAGAGATCGACGAAGTGCCAACGGCTGTCCTCGACTGTCCGGTCGATCGGCCCATCGACCGAATCGATCCGTCCGATGGAATGACTTTCGAGGGAGATCCTTCAAAACACTAGCAGGGCGATCGCCAAATGCTAGATTTGAGAGAAAGGAACCATCGATCGCCCATTTGAAAGAAGTTTGGTGATGCAAAAACCGAATGAATAACGCGGAAACCTATCTGAACCATCCTACGTTTGGGCTACTCTTTCGGGTTTGCCTAGTGGCAGACCACCAAGAATTATTTACGACGCTTTACGCGCAACGTCTGTTTTTTGTAGTGACCAGCACCCCAAACGGTTTTCGCTTCGAGCCGATTGCCCGTGCCGATGCCCGGTTGATGGTGGAAAATCGCTTGCGCTATCTCCGCCGCCTCGGTCAGTCCCAACAATACGAAGAACTACAAGCCGTACATCGCGAAACGTTTCAATGAAGGAGTTCAGGAGTTGCAGGAGTTCAGGAGACAGTGACCGATTACCAATTACCAACCCCAAACCCCCAACCCCAAACCCCAAATGACTAATGATCGACATTGCCAAAATTAAGGAGACTCTACCGCCATCGGTGCGGTTAATTGCCGTCAGCAAGCAGGTGGGAGCCGATGCCATTCGCGAAGCCTATGGGGCTGGAGTGCGGGATTTTGGGGAAAATCGCGTGCAAGAGGCGATCGCCAAGCAAGAGCAACTGCAAGATTTATCGGATATTACCTGGCACTTTATCGGACACCTCCAAACCAATAAAGCCAAACTGGCGTTGGAACGGTTCGATTGGATTCACTCGGTCGATCGCCTCAAGTTGGCGCAGGAGTTGAATCGTCTCATCGAACGGGGTTCTCCGTCGCCATCGCTCCTGTTGCAGGTCAAACTGGCTGCCGATCCCCAAAAATCCGGCTGGATGGCGGAGGAGTTACTGGCGGACTTACCCGAACTCGATCGCCTGGAATTTCTCAAGATTCAAGGTTTGATGACGATTCTGCCATTAGGGTTGACTCCAGAGGACGCGCGATCGGTTTTTCGGCAAACGCGACTCTTGGGCGATCGCATTCGCACTGCCAACTTTTCTCGGATTTCCATGGCACAACTTTCCATGGGAATGTCCGAAGATTATCCTTTAGCGGTTACGGAAGGAGCGACGATGGTTCGTTTAGGAAGAATTTTATTTGGAGAACGATCGAAATCCGAACAGTTATGAAAATCTTGTGAAATTGTAATTGTGTCCTTGGTAGTTGGTCATTTGGGGTTTGGGGATTTTAAGATTTTAGATTTTAGATTTGGGGTTTGTCATTGCTAGTTGCCTGCATTCACTATCCCCGTGTCTCCGGGTCTCCGTGTCCCCCCTTCTCCCTGCTCAAGACGGCTTCCCCCACTCCCCCTACTTTCCCCACTCTCTATTCTTCACTCCCTAAATCCTCGCCCAACCGTGCTTAAATCTTAGCTCTAGGATGTTAAGATTTTGCCATTAGTGTCAGGACGGGGACTCAAATTCGATTAGACTTTTGACTGGGTAACTTCATTCAGCGAGTCGATCGCTTTGAGATTGGGTCTTCAACTCTCCTAGCAGCGGAGCGAGGTGTCAGACGATAAGGAGTCAACGATGAGCAATATATTTTCCAAGCTTCGAGACTTTGTAGGTTTTAACGAACAGGTCGATTATGAATACGAGTACGACGAGATGGGAGAGGGTGCTTATCAGAACCTCTACCCGCAACAGTCGGCTCCCCCGCCAGCAGAACCCCCTCGAGATGACCGCAGCCGACTGCGCGATCGCGCTTTGGTCACCTCACCCGGAACGGCTTTAGGTACAACAACAGATTTAGGATCGAAAATGAATTCATCAGCGAGTAACGTGATTGGTTTGCCCGGTGCAGTGAGCGGCGTTTCGGAAGTGGTGGTGATGGAACCCCGCTCGTTTGAAGAAATGCCCCAGGCCATTCAAGCTTTGCGGCAGCGGAAGTCCGTCGTGTTGAATTTGACCGTGATGGACCCCGATCAAGCCCAACGTGCCGTTGACTTTATTGCGGGGGGAACCTATGCGCTCGACGGTCACCAAGAACGCATCGGTGAAAGTATTTTTCTGTTTACCCCCAATTGCGTGCAGGTTAGCAATCAAGGAACTCCAGCCGGCGATGCGATGCAACCCCAACTGCGCGCGCCCCGTCCTCCCGCACCTTCGATCTCCGGAGCGAATTGGTCGGAACAAAACCGGATCGCTCAATAACTTACGTCTTTTGTCCTTCAATCGTCGTCAGTCAACCTTGACAGCCCAAAAGTCAGGTGTGGGGATTGCGGTTTCAAAACGTCCGGGAGTTCGATGGAATTCCCGGCGTTGTTTTTTAGGTTGTAACAGTTCATGGTAGACAAGGTGGAATCGATCGATCGTTGCTCGTTGGGCATTGTGGGGGGTGGGGTGATGGCAGAAGCGCTGCTCTCTCGCTTGCTGGGCGCTCAAACCTACCAGCCAACGGAAGTTTTGGTCAGCGAACCCGCCCCCCATCGGCGGGATTTTCTCGTCCAGACCTATGGGGTTCGGGTGACTGAAGATAATACGACCGTCGTTGTGGCGGCGGAGGTGTTGCTGTTAGCGGTGAAGCCTCAAGTCTTCGAGACGATCGCCGCTGAAGTTGCCCAAACGTCGATGTTGCCGTCAGGACGATCGCCGCTCGTCATTTCGATTTTGGCAGGAGTTCCCCTCAGTAAGCTCGAGGCGGCGTTTCCCGGAAAGCCGATCGTCCGCGCCATGCCGAATACTCCGGCGACGGTGGGTGCGGGAATCACAGCGATCGCCGCAGGCAGTTGCGCCGACGGGGAATCCCTCTCCCAAGCGCGACGCATTCTCGAAGCGGTGGGGGATGTGGTGGAAGTTGCCGAATCGTTGATGGATGCGGTGACGGGGTTGTCGGGATCGGGTCCGGGTTACGTGGCGGTGTTTGTGGAAGCGCTGACCGATGGCGGCGTGGCGGCGGGGTTGCCGAGGGCGATCGCCTCTCACCTTGCCGTACAAACGGTACTGGGAACCGCTCGATTGCTAGCAGAGTCGGGGATGCACCCCGCCGAACTCAAAGATCGCGTCACCAGTCCCGGCGGCACGACGATCTCCGGAATTGCCGAATTGGAAAAAGCAGGAGCGCGATCGGCGATAATTGAGGCGGTGCGCGCGGCTAGTCGGCGATCGCGAGAATTGGGAGGGTAGGGGTTATGGGTTATTCGTTATTCGTAACTGCCTTCTACCTTGAGTTTTGGACACGCCCAAATCGATAGCGAGTTTCTCCATTTTCGCTGTCTTCTTCAACAACCCGAACGATCGCCCCGATTCGATCTTCAAAACCTCTTAAATCGCGATCGCCGCTGGGGAAGAATTTAACGCTTTTTTCCCCAGCAACCCCATCAGCCGCAAAATCGGGAGCGTGCAATCTTTTCATCAGTTTCCTGCCACTGAGATCGCCTTCCAAATCGCGAATGCCTTGTGCTAGTGCCGATAGTGCGTCGTAGGCAGATTGATGGTGCCAGTTCCAATCTTCGACATCGAAGAGTCGGGTGGCATTTTGCTCGAAGTCCGTGCGATCGTTGGGGTTGGTGCCCGGATGCCAGGAGACGTAGATTTGCAATCCCGTTTCTGCCGCTTTCTTGGCATATTCATCGGCATCGAGAATGGCTCGACCGTAAACGGAATCGCTCCCTAAAGGCGTAATTTCCGGATGGAGATGGGGAAGAATGCTCAAAGCATCGTTTAACGTTTGGGTCGTTGTGGGGACGAGTAGCAAGAAATTGGCTTGGTTTTCTTGGGCGTTTTCCGCACATCCGGGTGCGTAAAAGTTATCGGCTAAGTCATCGCAGATATAGGTATAGTCTCGATCGGGAAGTTGTTCGGCAAAGGCAGCTTTAAACGATTCGGTATATTCGGAATTTCTCGAATAGGCGATCGCCATTTTGGCTGAGTCCGAACCCACTTTTGCCCACAACCCTCGAGCGGCTTCGGCATCGTTGGGAATCGTTCGGAAAAAGTAATCGCTAAAACTCGATAATTTTGTTGAGGTACAGGTGGGGGAAACGATCGGAATTTGATGTTGTTCGTAAACCTGACTACTCTGAAGACAAGCATCGCTGGAAAAGTGACCGACCACTCCAATCACCGGGATTTTCGAGAGTTCGCTGGCGACCTCTCGGGCAATATTTTCATCGGAGCGATCGTTGGCAATGGTGAGGTGAATGAAGTTTTTGCTATCTTCAGATTGGCAATTTAAAGGAATGTTTAAATTCTCGATCGCGGCGACGATCGCATTAACGCCACAGTTAAATTCAGCTTGTCGCAAACCCGCACCTTGTAAGAAATCTTTTGAGAGCAATCGCTCGCCTTCCGTATCTTTAGCGGGAACGGAGATCGCTAAAGGGGCGAGTTGTCCGAAATTAAACTCGGCTTTTTGTTCGGCGATCGCATTGTTTAAGTATATCAAAGTTTCGGGATCGAGAGAGTCTCGATCGGGTAACGTTCTATTTTCTTCCAGTTCTCGATGCAGCGATTCTCGGAATGCGGCGATCGCCTCTTCCCAGTTGTTCGCTTCGTAGGCGGTAATTCCCCGTAATTTAGCCTCGTTACTTTCTGGGGACAGAATCAATTTATCCCCGCGACTGATAACCGCAGATTCAGATTCCGTATCGGATAACAAAGGTGTTGAAGGGGTAGAACTTTCGCTATGTTTTAAGGCGATGATAACCGTAACTAGCGATGTTAATGCGATCGCGATCGTGCCGAAATTCCCCAAAAACGGATGAGGGGGAGGGGGAACGGGTTCGCTGTCATCCTCTTCTTGTACCCAAATGAGTTCCGATTGGCTGGGATTTTGGCAAACCACGGGAAGCCAACTCGCACAGGGAAGAGGGTGGGGCGATCGCTTCTCTAAAAAACGCAGTTGATTTCGCGCTTTTCGAGCCGATAGAAATAACGGAGTTCCACTGGAAAACTCTTGAAGAAAATACCTCAAAAACTCGCGAGCGACTTCGTCGGAAACGGGTTCTCGAAACACAACGACTGCTGGGATTTGAGTTTGAGTTAAAAGTTTATTCGCTAACCCTAAGCCATCGCAAGAGTTAAAAATTGCCAGTTTTAATCCATTTTGAACGGCAACTTGCAAACCGGGAAGCAATTCGTTGATCGAGATAAATGTTCCCAGTTTGAGAAGTAATTCTCCATCCTGTTGGTGGTCTTGCGTGTAACTGTGTCCGGCAAAAAATAAAAGATCGTAAGGGTTTTGATCGAGCGCTGAATATAACTCATTCGGTTCGGGACGCGATAGATCGTAAATTTCCGCACCAAATTGCTTTAATCGATCGACAAATTTTCGATCGGAGTCGAGATCGATTCCCCCTTCATCGCTGCCGAAAACTGCTAAGACTTTGATATTTCTCAAGTGGGAGGGGACGGGGTGTGCGTAAGAAATTCCTAGGGTAGCTTCGGCATGAGGTAACTCGCTAAATAAATCCCAACTCGACCACGGCAAACGACGCAACAGGACATCTCGTTCGCGATCGCCCGTCTCGAATTCAAAGAAAATCGGTAAAGAGGTATTGGCGATCGCGGGCGATCGACCTTTAATCCATTCTTTCAACGTTTGGAATTGCCAACTGTCGAACCATTCCTGGCGGAGATAGTCGCACAGTTGCCGTGCGGCATCGAGACAATCATCGAGGCTGGCATAATGAATGGATGCGGGAGGAATTACAATTTCGCGAGTTTCTAATTTCGGCAAACTGTCCTCTTGAGAATACTGAGCGATCGTGCTTCCTTGTGCCAGATAGCATTTTTTCCAATTCGCATAAAGTTGTGTCAGTTCGGGAACCGCCGAAACCTGTAACGGTTCTCTTTGTTCGACCGTCTTGCCATCTTTGAGAACTCGAGCCACCACAAAAAAACCGCTCTCGAACGTGCCGTACCGAAAGTTAACGACGATGGCTATATTTCGATCAAACTCGAGAGCGGAAGGGAAAGGAACGTTCATAATAGACAAGAGAATTCACAAGTATACGCTGAGTCCAAGAAATTTCGTTAGATAACAAAAGTTTCGGTAACGCTCGACTCATTGGGGGCGATTCTAATCCCGAATCGATCGCCCACCTCTACAATTAAAGGACGATCCATCCAATCGTCGCGATCGCGAGCCGTATGTGCCGCCAGTTCGTTTCCAGTTTCGTCGAGAACGATTAGCTGCAACCCCGCTGGCAGAAACCGCCAATCTCTCGTAGGATAAACTCGCAACAGAACAGAATATCGTTCGTCCCACCGAGGAATAACCATCACCCGCAAAGCGATCGCTTCTCCATCAAAGTCCAAACTCAGATCCCGTTCCCGCGTCGCCCCGAACAGCAGATGTCTGGGTTCTATTTGCTGCAACAGATCCACCGCTTGCCGCCGAATTCCCTCATCGTCAGTCGATCAAATCAGATGCGCCAAAGCGTCGCCGTCGCTGAGATTGGGCGGTACGACCCGTTCGGATGCCAATTTTCCGGGTTGGCTGGCATACAACTGGGCGATATCTTGACGGATATGTTCTAGGGTATCGGCAAAACCCGCCCGTCCGCAAAACTGAAGTCTCGCCGACGGGGGAAAGGTTCCCAGCAAATGCCACGAATCGTCCAGAATTCCCTCGATCCATTGCCGGAGTCGGTTCGGTTGGGGTTTGGGAGTCCTTTCAGGATCGCGCAACAGCATCGCCGCCTCTTCCCAGGACAGAATTTGCCACGGTTCCAAAGAAAGAAATTGTCCTAATTTAAGTGCGTAGGGCTATAAAATCGTTTGGCAACTGGTACATCGGTACATTTACCTTTCGCTAGATAAAGAATAGTTTAAGAAAAATTTATATTCAATTTATATCCATTTGCACCTCTAAAAACGATTCGATCGCCTTGCCGATTTACCAAATTCCCGATCGAAACTATTCCGAATTTCAGCCATTTTGCGGATGAAAAAGGGAAGCGCACCCGTAAAAATAGAACCCATCGCCACATTCGATTTTCCCCCAACTCCAAATCGTCCGGATGCGGTCTTCTCGGGGGAGAAAGGAACTAAATCCCGTTTAGGAGGACGGATACATGAAAACTAAAACTCGCTGCCAGCAAGAACTCGGCTATCTGCGCGGAAAGGTCGAAAGCCTCTCCCAACAAGTTTCCGACTTGAACCAAACCGTACGCGAACTCAAGCAACTGGTCGCCTACTTATCCCAAAATTCTACGGATTCGGCGATCGAACTCAACCTTCCCGAACCGATCGATGTTGGTTAGGGGTAATAGGTAATGGGGTTTTAAGCCACTAGCGACTCGCAAATGTCCGATACCAGTCGATCGTATTTTTCAACCCCTGTTTCAACTCCATCTCTGCCACAAATCCAAAAGCTTCCTTCGCGCGTTCCGTATCCAAACAACGGCGCGGTTGACCGTTGGGTTTGTCGGTTTCCCAAACGATTTTGCCTTCAAATTCCATCAATTCGCAAATCAGTTCCACCAAATCGCGAATCGAAATTTCAAAATTCGTCCCTAAATTCACGGGTTCCGCATCGTCGTACAATTGTGTTGCCATGACAATTCCTCGCGCCGCATCGGTGGAGTATAAAAACTCCCGCGTCGGCGAACCATCTCCCCAAACCGGAAGTGTTTCGTCTCCCCGTTGTTGCGCTTCGTAAACCTTGCGAATCAGCGCTGGAATCACGTGAGAACTGTTGGGATTAAAATTATCTTCCGGACCGTACAAATTGACGGGAAGCAGGTAAATTCCGTTAAATCCGTACTGCTGTCGGTAGGATTGAAGCTGCACTAATAACGCCTTTTTGGCGATGCCGTAAGGTGCGTTCGTTTCTTCCGGATACCCATTCCACAAGTCATCTTCTTTAAACGGAACGGGGGTAAATTTCGGGTAAGCGCAAATCGTCCCCACGCAAACGAATTTTTCTGCCCCCGCTTCATAGGCAGCATGGATGAGTTGAGCGCCCATCATCAAATTATCGTAGAACAATTCGGCGGGTTTTTCTCGATTCAAACCGATACCGCCAACGTGCGCCGCGAGATGAATGATAATGTTTTGTCCGGAAACGGCTTTTTGGCAATTTTCCATCGATCGCAGATCGCAATCGCGCGATCGCACTATGGTAATGCGATCGAGATTTGCCCCCGCCTTTTCCAACTGCGCCACCACCTGACGACCGAGAAACCCCGCGCCGCCCGTCACTAAAATTGTTTTATCTTTGAGATCCAAACGGGTCACGATTGCTACTCCTATTTTAGGCGATCGATCGTTTTTTTTGAAGAATCAATAGTGCATTTCTACAGATGAAGATTTCCCCAAAGTCCTCTTATTAAGGGAGACTTTCGTAACATCTAAATTCCGATGCTAATCGAAGGTTTGACCGCCATCTTGACGGATAAATGCGCGATCGCTCACGCCATTTTCCGACAGAGAAATTCCCAACGCTTCTAAATCCGCTTCCACCATCAATGTTACCAATTCCTCAAATGTCACCGACGGTTTCCACCCCAATTTTTGCATCGCTTTGCTGGGATCGCCGATCAACAACTCCACTTCCGCCGGACGCAAATAGCGATCGTCAAATTCCACGTAATCATGCCAATCCAAATTGACGCGACCGAATGCCAAATCGAGAAATTCTCGAATCGAAT
Organism: Oscillatoriales cyanobacterium M59_W2019_021; assembly: GCA_015295945.1. GTDB lineage: Bacteria > Cyanobacteriota > Cyanobacteriia > Cyanobacteriales > Geitlerinemataceae > DVED01. The sequence goes on from DVED01000206.1 coordinate 39,250, forward strand.
GAGTTTCGTTAGTAGCAACCACATAATCGTCCGGTTCGTCTTGCTGTAACATCAGCCACATCGCCCGCACGTAATCTTTCGCGTAGCCCCAATCTCGCTTAGAATCGAGATTGCCGAGATAAAGTGTTTTCTGCTGTCCGGCAACGATTCGAGCGATCGCGCGAGTAATTTTCCGAGTAACAAAAGTCTCTCCGCGACGGGGAGATTCGTGATTGAACAGGATGCCGTTACAGGCAAAGAGATTGTAAGATTCCCGATAGTTAATGGTTTGCCAGTGGGCGTAAACCTTCGCACAAGCGTAAGGACTGCGAGGGTAAAACGGCGTGGTTTCCGTCTGGGGAATTTCCTGAACTTTGCCGAACATTTCCGAGGAACCCGCCTGGTAAAACCGGACTTCGATCCCCGTCCGCTGTTGGTAGTCGCGGATGGCTTCCAGGAGTCGCAGGGTTCCCATCCCCACCGTATCCACCGTATATTCGGGAGAGTCGAAACTCACTCGAACGTGAGATTGGGCACCGAGGTTGTAAATTTCGATCGGCTGAATTTTTTCCAAGAGGCGACGCAGGGTCGTCCCGTCGGTTAAGTCTCCGTAGTGCAGGAACAACCGCGCGTCCTCATGGTGGGGATCGATGTAAATGCGATCGATGCGATCGGTATTAAACGTCGAAGTGCGCCGGATAATACCGTGAACTTCGTAGCCTTGTTCGAGTAAAAACTCGCTGAGATAAGAGCCATCTTGACCGGTAATCCCTGTAATTAAGGCTCGCTTCGGTTGCGTCATGTTCGATTTCAAAGTAAGAAACTAAAACGGGAAAGACAATCTCGATCGGATTGTCTTTCTCTAGCTTGGCATAGGGGATTTGGATCTGGGCGAAGACCGATGGGAAGACCCGTTCGGTTGCGCGATCGCGGTGCTTGGCAAGAACGTCGGAGATTGCAAGCAGAAGTCGGACTAATAAGCGCCGTTATTTTTGGGAAATAACACCACTCCGATCGTCTTGACGATAATCCAAAAATCCATCCACAGGTTGCGAGAATTGACATAATAAACGTCGATTTTAACGCGCTGGGGATAGGGAATATCATTGCGTCCGGAAACCTGCCACAGCCCCGTAATTCCGGGTTTGATGGTCAGCACTTTATCGATCGATCGACCGTACTTATGCAATTCTTCCTCAACCAAAGGGCGAGGACCGACCACGCTCATATCTCCTTTTAAAACGTTCCAGAACTGAGGAAACTCATCTAAGCTCGTAATCCTTAAAAAATGACCGATCCAGGTAATTCTGGGGTCTTGTTTGAGCTTGAAGTTCGTCTCGAATTCCGCACGAATTTGGGGCGAAGTTGCCAGCATTTCGCCCAGAACGGCATCGGCATCGCTCACCATCGTTCTGAATTTAATACAGTCGAAGGTTTGGAAGTTTTTCCCCACTCGTTCTTGAACGTAAAAAACCGGTCCTGGAGAACTCAAAAAAATCAGCAAAGTCAAACCCAAATAAACCGGAGAAAAAAAGATTAAAACGAATGATGAAAAAACAATATCAAAAATTCGTTTGATAACCCTTCCGTCCGTTCTGGCGACAGTCAGGCTCCAGCGTCTGACCCTCAGTTTTAGCAACTCAAGACAGCGCTTGAAAAATGCCCAAATTCCCTTGCCGGAGATCAATTGGCTATTGGCAGTCATCTTACTCCTTCCGTTCACACCACACGCAGTCCTAATGGGTCGAGCCTCGGTCGCCCGCTTACAAAAATTGGGAGATCGAGGCGCGATCGCTCAGGATGCACAATTCTAGTCTAGAGTCCCAGACCAAAATTCTCGAGTACAGCGCTCCAAAAAACTGAGGTAACGCTTTTCAAAGATTGTAGGGGCAAATCGAGCAGCTTGCGATCGAATTCTTTCGGGATCGAACCGATGCCGATACTCCTCAAAGCTTTTCACCGCCTCGATTATCGCCGCTTCGGTTTGAGCGAAAAAAAACAATCCCGTCCCGGTTTCCGGACAGTCTCGCACGTCTCGCACCGTTTCGGTCGCCCCGCCCATCCCGTAGGCAATGACGGGGGTTCCGCACGCTTGCGCCTCCACCACTGCAATCCCAAAATCCTCGCACGCCGCATACACGAAGGCTTTCGCTTGGGACATATACCGCTCGACCGCCGCATTGGGTTGCGCCCCCAGCACCTGGATATTGGGTCGAGCTAACGCCCGCATTTGTTCCAGTTCCGGTCCGGTACCGATAACGACTAAGGGATAGCCCAGGTGGTTAAACGCCTTGATAATTAACGATACTTGCTTGTAACTCACCAGTCGGGATACGACCAGATAAAAATCCTCCTTTTGGGGTTGGAAGGGAAATTGATCGATCTCCACGGGGGGATAAATCACCTCCGCCTTCCGCCGCCAGCAGCGCCAAATCCGCCGCGCTGTATGTTGGGAGTTGGCGATGAAATAATCCACCCGGTTGGCGCTGAGAACGTCCCACATCCGCAGGCGGTGGAGGATGTAGCGGGTTACCCAACCGGGGATGCCGCGTCCCAGACGAGAGTGTTGGAGATAGTCGAAGGTTAAATCCCAGGCGTAGCGCATGGGGGTGTGGCAGTAGCAAATGTGAAGCTGTCCCGGACGGGTCAGAACGCCTTTGGCGACGGCGTGGGAGGAGGAGAGGACGATATCGTAAGTGCGGAGGTCGAGTTGTTCGATGGCAAGTGGTAGCAAAGGGAGGTATTTCTGCACTCCCTGACGCGCTTTGGGGAAGTTTTGTAGAAAAGTCGTACCGATCGATCGTCCGTAGAGATAGCTGTCGGGATTGACCGATTCAAAGTCGATCAGCGCGTACACGTCGGCATCGACGTGCTTGAGGATCTCCGCCACCACCAACTCGGAACCGCCAGTCGCTTCTGGGGTCAGCCATTCGTGAACCAGGGCGATCGATTTTTCCCGCCAATCGAAAGGCATTTTGGTTCGTGCCGAACGGCTATTTTCGGGAGTTGAGTCTATCATCGCTATAGCTGTAGCTAGGAGTTTGAGGGCGAAAGCAAAACTGGAAACTCAAACGGGTCAACCTTTTTCCCTTCGGGTGCGGCAGTTGCTCCACTTATCTTGAAAAAATGCTTCTTCGCAGGCAAACCTCTTCTCCCCCTGCCCTCTATTGACTGGGGTGTTAGGATAAAAAACAAACTGGGATCGTTCGGGATCGTTTCACGATCGAGCGTGACGTTCGCCATCGAGTTGCACCGTCAACTGCATCATAAATTCATTTAAATCCATCTCACTCGAAGCCACACTTTAACATAGATGTTAGGACAGGTTGAGTTAACCGCTCGACAACAACATATTCTCAAAGCAACCGTACGACACTATATCGCCACTGCCGAACCCGTAGGTTCCAAAGCCTTGGTAGACGATCTTAGCGTTAGTTCGGCAACCATTCGATCGGTCATGGGAGCGTTAGAAAAGGCGGGGTTGCTCTATCAACCGCACACCTCTGCCGGACGCATTCCTTCGGACTTCGGCTATCGCATTTACGTGGACGAATTGATCCAACCGTGCGATTTATTTGCCCGACACTCGATGCAGTTGCTCGGTCGGCGGCTGAATTGGGCGAGCGGAACTTTAGAGGCCATCTTGAGAGAAGCCGCACAAACTCTATCCGCCCTCAGCGGTTATATCGCCCTGGTAACTTTACCGCAAACGAGTACCTCGCGTTTGTGCCATTTGCAATTGGTACAGGTCGAAGTCCGACGGGTGATGTTGGTGTTGGTGACCGATACCTACGAAACCCGATCGACTGTGATGGATCTCGCTTTGGGAACCGACGAGAATGCCGATGTCGGTCTCGATGTCGATAGCATCGATCGCCAATTGCAAATTCTCTCCAATTTTTTAAACGCGCAATTGCGGGGAAAATTACTCACGGAATTATCGAATTTAGATTGGAGCGAGATCGATCGCGAATTTCAGCGTTACGCCGACTCCGTGACTCACCGCCTCGCCGAGTTGACCCGCCAGTTCCAACAACCGACTTCCACGCGGATGATGATTAGCGGAATTGCTGAAGTCCTACGACAGCCGGAGTTTTCCGAGTCCGATCGCGTTCAGCCTTTACTGTATTTATTAGAAGAAGAACAGGAACAGCTTTTTCCTCTGATTTTCGTCCCCTCCGACCCCAGTTCCTCCGGAAAGCGGGTTAGCGTCCGGATCGGGGCAGAAAACCCCCTAGAACCCATGAGATCGTGTGCGTTGGTTTCGGCAACCTACCAGCGGGATTCGGTGTCCGTCGGTAGCGTTGGCATCCTCGGTCCGACGCGCATGGCATACGAAAATGCGATCGCTATGGTCTCGGCAACCGCAGATTATTTGTCGGAAGCCCTCAGTTAAACTTTGTGAGTCGTCATTGGTCATTGGTCATTGGTCATTTGGGGTTTGGAGTTTGTGAGTGGTTAGTGGGTAGGATGCGTTTCGCGTTCGCGACATGAAAAGCGCAGCAACGCATCATTAGAGTTGTTTCTCTTCCCCGGCTCAAAAAAGCTCCCCCTGCTTCCCCTGCCCCCCCTGCTTCCCCCAGGGCTGTTTCATTTTCAAGGTCAATTGCCCAAAGAAATGGCGATCGTTATCTGATAAAATGATGACGATCGCCAATTTTTTTGTAATAAAAAGA
>DVED01000054.1 GCA_015295945.1 Oscillatoriales cyanobacterium M59_W2019_021
TCTTCACGCATCACTTGTTCTAGAGAATTTTCACCTTTCATGCTGCGGTTGGCTGTAAGCAAAAGCATTTGCTTTTCTTGAGCGAATCGCCAAACCATCTGATCGTCACTATCGATCGGTAAATCCATTTCTGCAAAGGTGACAAATTGAATGGGAACGAGATCGAGCCAGCCTTGACTGGCGATCGCACCTAATAAAATGAGAGCATGACCTTTAAGATTGCGATCGATCAAAAAATCATACTTTGGACGCGCGTTTTGCTTTAGCAGTCCGCAGTTTTTCCCAAGCTGCTTCGGTCCCCGACTTGGGTGGCTGTGCCGAAATTCGGGTAATTCGATCGCGATTTTGCCGATCGTAGTAGTTTCGGAGTTCTTCAGTTTCTTTGAGAACTTGCTGATACTCGATTTCTACTTCTTCGCGATGGTTTTCAATGTAAGTTAGAGCGGCGTTAATTTGTTCTTCGGTTAGCTCGAATAACCCTTGAATAAACTTCGGTGGATATTGCGCCGTGATATAGTCCATCACGTCGTAAAGCGTAATGCGCGTACCGGCGATCGTCAATCCGCGTTCTGTCCGGACGATCGCCCCCTGTCCGTTCGATGCTAAAGTCATAATTTTAGCCCCTTAAAAGCTACCTTCGATCGTCTCCTAACTCTATACCTAAATTCCCATTATAAACTGTTACCATTTGAATAAGCACGCTTTCCCCTAAGCCGTCATGACCCTCTCAAATCCGCCAACCCCGTTAACGCTAGAACCCGCCTCGCTCAAACGCTGGACGGTGCGAGACTACCACAAAATGAGCGAGACAGGTCTACTCGATCCTCACGAACGAACCGAACTTATTGCCGGACAAATTACCCTGATGGCTGCCAAAGGAACATTGCACGTTACCTCGCTGTATCTGTTAGTCAATACACTGCGAGACAAACTCGGCAATTCTGTCTTAATTCGCACCCAAGATCCAATCCAACTCGACGATTTGTCAGAACCCGAACCGGATTTAGCGATCGTCCGGGGAACGGTGTTAGATTACGCCACAGAACATCCTCGTCCTAGTGATGTTTATCTAATTGTAGAAGTTGCCGATCGGACGTTGAAATACGATTGCGAAACGAAGGATAAACTTTATGCCTTAGCCGGGATTTTGGATTACTGGGTACTGGATGTCAAAAATCGCCAACTCCACATTTTTCGCGATCCAACGCCAACGGGATATACTAGTCATCTCATTCTCGCCGAACCGAATCAGGCTGCACCTTTAGTATTTCCCGATTGTGAGATTATTCTTACCTCGATTCTGCCGCCTATGTCTTGAGGGCTCAAATCCCGCCGGGAACTTAAGTGCCCGGCTAATAGCTAAACTCCATTGAAATGGACTGAAAAACTTTACTTAGAGACTCCTGTAGGGTGGGCAATGGCGGTGAGATCGTGAGGAGTGTCCCCCAATATCCATAGCCAATCCGCCGTTGCCCACCCCATTTGAGGAAGAGATCGTTCTTAATTAAAAAGTTCACAAATACTCTTTTAGTCTTCTTTAGAAGACTTTTGCTATTAGCCTGGGGTTTGAACCCCAGGCGGGAGTTGCCACTCAGGAGCGATCGCCATTACCGTTTACCCATTCCCATTTTTCCGTACAATGACTTAGTGCCTCGAGTTCAGAACTAGCCCAAACTATGCCCGCATCCACCCTACCCCCCGCAAACTTTCCCCTGTCAGCGATCGTCGGACAAGAAGCGATAAAATTGGCTTTACTTTTGACTGCTGTCGATCCGGGATTGGGTGGCGTGGCAATTTCCGGACGAAGGGGAACGGCGAAATCGGTGATGGCGCGGGCGGTTCACTCGTTGTTACCGCCGATCGAAGTGGTAGAAGGTTCCTTAAGTAACTGCGACCCGCAAAAACCGGAAGAATGGGACGATCTCACCCGCGAACTCTACAATACCGCCAACAACGGTACGGAAATTCCCACCCGTATCATTCCCGCCCCTTTCGTGCAAATTCCCCTCAACGTCACCGAGGATCGCCTGCTGGGTTCGGTGGATGTGGAACAGTCAGTGAAGTTGGGCGAACCCGTCTTTCAACCGGGATTGCTGGCCCAGGCGCATCGAGGGGTGTTGTACGTCGATGAAATTAACCTCCTCGATGACCAAGTGGCCAACTTACTCCTCAGCGTTCTCACCGAAGGGCGCAATCTGGTAGAACGGGAGGGCATCAGCATCCAGCACCCTTGCAAACCCTTGCTGATTGCCACCTATAACCCCGAGGAAGGACCCTTGCGGGAACATTTGCTCGATCGCATCGCCGTTTCCCTGTCTGCCGATCGAGTGTTAGGCTTGGACGAACGGGTGGAAGCGGTCGATCGCGCGTTAGACTACGCCAGTTCTCCCCAGGCGTTCCTGTCGCAATACAACGAAGAATTGGATAACCTGAAAACCCAAATTCTCCTGGCGCGAGAATGGTTGAAAGATGTGGAAGTCAAACCCAGCCAAATTGAATATTTGGTCAACGAAGCGGTGCGAGGCGGCGTCAAGGGACACCGCGCCGAATTGTTCGCCATCCGCGTTGCCAAAGCCGTTGCTGCCTTGGACGGACGGACAGAATTGATTGCCGACGATTTGCGACGGGCGGTAGAATTGGCGATCGTCCCTCGGGCAACCATTATCCAGTCGCCGCCGGAAGACCAACCCCCGCCACCGCCGCCACCGCCACCCCCAGAAGACAACTCCAACGAGGAACAGGAAGATCCCCAGGACGAAAACGAGGAACGGGAACAGGAACAACAATTAGAAGTTCCCGAGGAATTCCTCTTCGATCCCGAAGGGGTGGTTCTCGATCCCGAGGTGCTGTACTTCGCCCAAGCGACGCAGCGACAGGGGAAATCCGGCAGTCGCAGCTTGATTTTCTCCGAGGATCGCGGGCGGTATATCAAACCGATGCTACCCAAGGGAGAAGTGCGGCGAGTGGCGGTGGATGCCACGTTACGGGCGGCGGCACCGTACCAGAAGGCGCGACGATTGCGGCAACCCGATCGCAAAGTGATCGTGGAATCGGGGGATTTGCGGGCGAAACGACTGGCACGCAAAGCCGGGGCGTTGGTGGTGTTCGTGGTGGATGCCTCGGGTTCGATGGCACTCAACCGGATGCAGTCGGCGAAAGGGGCAGTGATGCAACTGCTGACGGAAGCGTACCAAAGTCGGGATCAGGTAGCGTTGATTCCCTTCCGGGGGGAACAGGCGGAGGTGTTGCTGCCGCCGACGCGATCGATCACCACGGCACGGCGGCGGTTGGAACGGATGCCTTGCGGCGGCGGTTCTCCCCTGGCACACGGTTTGACTCAGGCGGTGCGGGTGAGTTTGAATGCCAAGCAATCGGGCGATGTGGGGCAGTCGGTGATTGTGGCGATTACCGATGGACGGGGGAATATTCCCTTGGCGCGATCGCTCGGAGAACCGATCGAACCGGGAGAGAGGCCAGATATCAAGGGCGAATTGTTAGAAATTGCGGCAAAAATTCGCGGTTTGAACATTCAATTGTTGGTGATCGATACGGAAAATAAATTCGTATCTACCGGATTTGCGAAGGAATTGGCGCAGAAAGCGGGTGGGAAATACTATCATTTACCCAAAGCTACCGATCGGGCGATCGCAGCGATGACGCAAAATGCCCTGAAAGATGCGATCGGATAATGATGCTAAAACCGGAACGGACTGTTTATGGCTGCAACACTGATTCAAAGTCCCGAATTTACAACCCCAAACGCCGCCGCAAAGCCAAATTAGAGATCTATAAACTCGTTAATGGCAAATACGAATTACAACCGGAGAATTCCTTGTGGATGCCCGAAATCGGACTGGGAATCGGTAGCGAACGCGCGAACTATGACGACTTAACCCGAGAGTGGTTGTATTGGTACGACGAGAACGGCAGACGCTATCCCACTCCCTACGAACAGGCTAAACTTGATCGTCAAAGAGCCGAACGGCTAGCCGCGAAATTACGCGCTCTGGGTATCGATCCAGATTAGCGGTAGCCTGGTCGATTTTCATCAAGGGGTTGTGGCAACCGGATTTGGGATCGACTCCAGTTGGCAAAAATTTTGAGAAAAAATATCGCCAACCTAAAAACAGCCACAACCGAGGTTGTGGCTGTCAAGTCGATGTAATTTGTCAGCGAAAAGATCGCTAATACCATTTTTAAAATTCATGGAAGAGATTGATTTCCTTTATTCCCCTTCTCCCAGTCTAAAAAACTGCGAAGCTTCCTCTGGCTTCCCTCCTTTGAGGGGGGTGGGAGAAGGGGTTGGGGACGGGAGGGCGAAACCTCAAATCTCTCGCTATTTTTGAAAAATGGTATAAAACCGCGATCGACTTATCAATTAAGCTGCTGCCATGTTTTCGGCAACAAAATCCCAATTCACCAAGCTGCTAAAGAAGGTGCTGATGTAATCGGGACGGCGGTTTTGGTAATCCAAATAGTAAGCGTGTTCCCAAACGTCGATGGTTAACAACGGGGTTTGTCCGGAGGTCATCGGGTTTTCAGCATTACCCGTTTTGACCACTTTCAGCGTACCGCCATCGAGAACCAACCACGCCCAACCGCTACCGAATTGGGTAGCGGCTGCGGATTTCAGTTCTTCCACGCACTTGTCGAAGCTGCCAAAATCGGCGTTGATTTTGTCGGCTAACGCACCGCTGGGAGCGCCGCCACCGCCGGGTTTCATGCAGTTCCAGTAGAAGGTGTGGTTCCACACTTGCGCGGCGTTGTTGAAAATCCCCGCTTTAGAGGGATCTCCCGCCACGGTTTTAATCACCTCTTCCAGAGATTTGTTCTCCAAATCTGTACCCTTAACGGCGTTGTTGAGATTGTTGACGTATGCCGCGTGGTGCTTGCCGTGGTGGAAGCTCAGGGTATTGGCAGAGATGTGGGGTTCGAGAGCGTCTTGTGCGTAAGGAAGAGCGGGATGCTCGAATGCCATTGTGTTCTATCCTCGTTATGCTTGACTTGCACTCGCTATGGATGCGAGTGTGAGTTTGCTTCAACAGTTTACCGCGATCGGCATTCCTCCAGAACAGTCGCGATCGTGCAGCGACTCCGTTGGACGTATCGCCGGACTCATTGACTCAACCTCTCCCCCATTTTATCATAAAGTCGTAATGACTTTGAAGAAGAA
>DVED01000161.1 GCA_015295945.1 Oscillatoriales cyanobacterium M59_W2019_021
AACCTCAGTACGGGTTAAGCAAAACCCTGTATCCCTTGTTGGGGTTTGGGGTTTGTTAGTGGTTAGTGGTTAGTGGTTAGTCGCTTTGCTCCCCCTGCTCAAGACAGCTTCCCCTGCCTCCCCAGCTTCCCCGGCTTCCCCGGCTCACCTTCACCGGAAGCTGTCTTATCCCGTACTGAGGTTTAATACGGGTTCAGCAAAAAGTTAAATTCTTGTCCGAGACGATCCGAAGTGGATCGGACGGGCGATCGCGCCAAGTTGGAACCTCGCGCGATCGCCGTGCGTCGATCCTCCTAGCACCCTCGCCCACGTCCGGCTGATAGATGGTTCATCCGGAGTGTCCGCCCTTCGATCGGTAACCTATTGACATCCGGTGGCGCGAAACCCCCGCCTCCGATCGACTCGCAGACCCCTGACTCTGGATTGAAATTCTGCCTCCGGACATCATTTGCCGAGAGGGGTTTGAACGTCCGCTCGCAACAACGCCAACGACAACTACCGAAACTCGATCGCATTATGAAATTCCTCCGTCAATTCCATTGGATTCTCTTGGGAGAAACCTTATTCCTCAGCCTCAATATCCTGCTTCCCCAAGCAGTTCCGTTTTTTCCCGATCGCTCCGGACGGGCGATGGCGGCGGCGACGACGGAAAGTCCCGTCAAAGCCAACAAGCGCCTGAGTCTGAAAACGCATCCTGCACCCACCGACGCCACCAAAACCGAAAAAGCTCTTCCGTCCTCCTCCAAGCCGACAACCGTCGCCCAAAGAACGATCCTCGAGGAGCGGGGAACCCTAGAACGGGGGGACCGAGAGTTATCCGATGACGGCAGCTTGTACGATGTTTATACCTTTGAAGGTCGTGCCGGACAGTCGGTCACCCTGCGCGTGGAAAGCGGAGATTTCGATACGTATTTAATTCTCCTCGATCCCGACGATCGCAAGCTGGGCGAAAACGACGATGCCAGCCAAGGCGATTCCAACTCCAGCCTCACCGTGACCCTGCCTAAAGACGGAACGTATCGGGTGGTGGTCAATGCTTACGACGCCAGGGGGCGGGGGCGATACGCATTGGTAGTCAGCGAAACCGACGCCGCACCAACGGCTCGAGACAAAACCAAACCCGATACCGCCTCCGGGGAAAGTGTTACCCTTTCCGAAGCCCAACAAATCTTAGCGCAAGCCGATCGGCTGTACCTGCAAGGACAAACAGCGGAAGCCGAACGCCTCTACCGTCAAGTCAAGCCGCCTTTTGCCAACGAACGCAGCAACACCGTACGCACGGAAGGGGATTTGATTACCGATGCCCAGCAACTGTCTCCAGCGGGGCAAGTGTACTGGCGCAACGTCCAAGACGGGTTAGCCAACGATCGCGAGATTCAAGTGCGCGAATCCCTAGAATTGTTAAGGGCAGAAGCGCCGAACTTCCTCCCCGCTCAAGCTTTATCGGCTCAAAGCCTGATAGAGCAGGGCAATACCGAACAAGCCCTCGCCGTGTTGGAAGAAGCGACCACTCGGATGCCGGATTCGGCGGAGTTCGCTCGCCTACGGGTTCGCGCCCTTGCCGAAGCCAAGCGACCCCTAGAAGCGTCCATTGCCGCCCGTCAATTTGCCATTTTCAATCCCGAACATCCCGAAGCTGAGGAATTTATCGATCTGGCAGACGAGTATCTAGGAGACTTTCGCGGCGACTTGCGGGAAAAAATTGCCCTGCGGGGGTTAGGCGGACTCGCTGTCGGCGTGCTAACGGGCAATACCCGCTCTTCGGTGTTTCAGGGGGTGCAACTGGCGCAACTGATGATGATGGGCGAGTCGGGGCTGGGATCTCGCGTTGCCGAACAGGTGAAACAGCAAGCGGATCTGCTCGAAGACGAGGTGGTGGTCGATTACGTCAACGACTTGGGACAGGATCTGGCGCGGTATATGGGGCGCGATGAATTCGAGTACGAGTTTTATGTGATTAAAGATGATGCCATTAATGCCTTTGCCCTCCCTGGCGGTAAGGTGTTCGTCAATACGGGGGCGATCGAAGCGGCGAATTCGGAAGCGGAACTGGCAGGATTGCTGGCACACGAACTGTCCCACGCCGTTCTCTCCCACGGTTTCGAGCGCGTGGTGACTAACAATTTGCTCGCCAATTTGAGCCGGGAAATTCCTTTGGGGAATATCTTGGGAACCCTAGTGAGTTTGGACTACAGCCGATCGCAAGAGCGCCAATCGGACTTGCTCGGTACGCGGGTGTTGAATAGCGCCGGATATGCTGCCGATGGATTGCGGAATTTGATGGTAACGTTGGGTAACGAACGGCGATCGAATCCACCCACGTTTCTATCCAGTCACCCCGCACCGCCCGATCGCATTCGCTATCTCGAAGCCTTGATCGTGGACAACGGTTACAACCGCTATTCGTTTGAAGGTGTGGAGCAATTGGCTCAAATGAAAGCGCGGCTGTAAAGCTTATTCGGGAACGTCTGTTTCCGGTGGGGGTGGTGTTTGACGATCGCCAAGCTGAGACATCGCCAACCAACCGATCGCCGCACTCATGGCTAAGGCAGCGATAATCCCTAACATCGCAATCCAAGAGGACGTGCGATCGCGGCGGCGGGACGGATAGGGATCGAGTCCCGTTGTCGGTTGGTCGTACAGCAAAGCTTTCGAGGATTCGGACATCAGCGTGTCCGGGGTGTCCAGTCCTTTGGTTTGGTGCGCCGGATCGAAGAGTTGTACCTCTTTGGCGGTCAATTCGGAGACGCGGTAGTGGGTAAGGACGATCGATGTATTGTCGTGACCGTTTTTCTCGTTTGCCAGTCGCACCCAAGCCTCTACCGTTTCCTCGAGGGTGCGTTCCCCGTTCAACACGGCGGGGGCAAACTCGTGCCAGGACTTCTCCACCCAATCGTTATCGCTCAACCCGTCGGAACACAGCAATAGCAACCCGTCTTCGTCCAAAATCAAGCGATCGATGGTCGGATGCAGCATCTGACTGTCCCGCGTTCCCAGCGCCTGAGTGAGCGCTGCCGCATCGTAGCGTTCTAAGGCTTGGCGGTACAGGCTGCGACCGAGGCGCACTTCCCGTCCCGCCACGTCGTCATCGACGGTAAGGCGCTGGCAGTAATCGCGGGTCAGCCAATACGCGCGGCTGTCGCCAATGTTCGTTAAATAGAGTTCGTGGGCGTTTTCCAGAGTTTCTCCAGCGGCGGTTATTACCTTCTGTGGCACTTGTAATGCCATGACTAAGGTCGTCCCCATCCGCTGCCGCGACTCTCGGTCTTGGGCGTCATTTTGAGCACATATCGTATTATTCACCACCCGGACGATCGCCGCCAGTTGGTCGCAAATGAGAGTATGAGAAACGGCTGCGGATTCTCGAGCAATTTCAGTGAGGAAAGCGCGAAGTTGCAATTTCAGCACTTGGACGGTCATGTGACTGGCAATTTCCCCGCCGTCGTGACCGCCCACTCCATCGCAGACGATCGCCACGTGCGGTAATAATTCTTTCTGTAGCGGTTCGTCTTTCTCCTGCAAATCCTCGAGGGTGGGATAGCACGCATCTTCGTTGTGCGGGCGGACGAGTCCCGAGTCGGTGGTTCCGGCAACTTGGACGCGCAGGGGTTGTCGCGCCGCCCGCTCGAGCAACAGGGCATCGAGTTGGGTGCTAATCTCTTGCAAGGTGGCTTCGCCGCCGCGCAGTTGCTGGCAAATTGCCGTCAAAGGTTCCGCAATCTCTGGGTGGGTGGAGTCGATCCCATTCGACCAGAATTGCCCCAAATCTTTGAGCGAATGTTTCAGCGTCGAGGGTTTCAATTCCAGCAGCCACACCCGCCAACCCTGGACGCGAATGTTGTTCTCGTCGAGCAAACTCGCCGCCACTCCGGCTTCTTGTAGCGGCGTCCACAGTTGCAGGAGTTGCCACAGCCAGTAAACTTGGCGCACGGGCTTGGCTGCCGATCGAGATTCGCTTAAAGTCGGGTACAGTTGACCGTTACCATCGATCGGCGCATTTTCCAGCAGCACGATCTCCGGGCTATCTTCCGATTGCGCCCACTGGCACACCCCGAAGGCTTCCGGGATATGCAATCGCCAGGGATACAGGTGTAAATACGGGCGGATTTCCTCGGGGACTGGCGACGGAAAGCGAGGCGGTCGATCGGATTGGGTGTCGAGCCAGATGCGCGGTGCGACCACCTGATACCGATCGGCGATCGTCTGTCCGGTGGGAATTTTCGCGGCTAAGTCTCCCAACGCCCAAAGGTATCGCTGAAACCGGGTGGTGGATTCCATAAGGCGATCGTTGGCTCGATCTAGCAACATATCGATAAGCTCGACGAATAGAGCAACTGATGGACAGAATTTGTCAATACTATAGCGCGAAATTGTTATTGGTCATTGGTCATTGGTCATTGGTCACTTGTCATTGGTCATTTGGGGTTTGGAACTGGCTAGTGGCTAGTAGATATTCTTCACAATTAGGGGGTACGCCATAGGTAGAGTCCAGAGGCGGCAAATTTTGCTTTCAAAGCTCTACAGGTAGCGCCATATTTAATTGTGAAGGTTAACTAGTGGCTAGTCGCTAGTTATATTCACTATCTCCGTGTCTCCGTGTCTCCGTGTCCCCCTGTTCCCCCGGCTTTCATCCCCTCTGCCCCCTGCCTTGGAGCCTTCAGATTCACACCAAACCCGATCGCAAAGCGGTGACAGCGGCTTGAACGCGATCGTTAACGGCTAGCTTGTTCATAATCCCGCGAACGTGAGTTTTCACCGTATTCGGACTCAGGAACAGGGCTTCGCCGATTTCCACGTTGCTATAACCTTCCACCACCAGCTTTAAGACTTCCAATTCTCGCGGCGACAGTTCCCCGAAATTTTGATGGGGCATGGGGGGTTTGAGGTGCTGCATCACCCGATTGGCAACCTGGGGATCGAGGTAGGCGCCGCCTTCGCGGGCAGTATAAATTGCCGTCAGGAGGCGATCGATATTTGCCCCTTTGACGCAGTAGGCATCGGCTCCACTGGACAGGGCTGCTACTACTTCCGTTTCCGCCGTGTAGGACGTGAGCATCACCACCCGCACGTTGGGTAAAGCTTCTTTAATTTGTTGGGTGGCAGCGATGCCATCTTGGCGGGGCAAGCCGATATCCATGACGATCAAATCGGGTTTGAGTTCGATCGCCGTTTTTACGGCTAAGAACCCATCGTCTACCAGTCCAACGACTTTTAAATCGGTCTGGCTGGAGAGGGCTTGCTCTAAGCCCAATTGCATCATCGGATCGTCTTCAACGATGAGAACTTCGATCGGTCGGGAGGGGGACGGGGTACTCATATAGAACTTCTGTAGTTGGTTAAAGATGGCGACACCCAGGAATGTTTATGTATTATGAGGCCTATTCGCTTGGAATTTTGATATTTTTTCTAACGGTAGGGTAAACCAGAAGGTCGTCCCCGCACCGGGGGAACTATTGGCACCGATATCGCCGCCGTGAGCGGTGACGATCTGCAAGCACAGATACAGTCCCAACCCCAATCCCACTCGGCGTCGAGCAGCTTCTCCCCGCGTGTAGGGTTGAAAGAGTCGGGCGCATTCTTCGGGTTTCATTCCCACCCCGTCGTCGGTCAGGGTACAGCGCAGGAACGCCGGATCTTCGGGACACATTTCGGCTTTGAGCAGCAGGTTCAATCCCGGTGGATTGTGTTTGAGGGCGTTGGCTAATAAATTTTCAAACACGCGCCAAAGCTGGTTGCGATCGGCTCTGACTGGGGGTAAGTCCGGGGGAACTTGGTGCATCAACGTGGCTTGGTTGCGTTGCAGCATCGGTTTCCAGTCGGCAACCAGCGTCTCTACGAACCGATCCAGGGCAATGGGTTCGCACTGGAGCGCTCCGCCCCACACTTCTTGCTTTTGGGTTTCCAGCAGGGAGTTAATCAGGTTGAGTTGGCGATCGCAACTAGTTGCCATCCGTTCGAGAACCCCACGGGAAACGGCGATCGTATTCTCTTGACCGTCCGCAGACCTCGCTTGCAGTAAATTTTTCAACACCATAGACATCCCCGTTACCGGATTGCGCAAATCGTGGGATACCGCATGGAGAAACACCCGCAAACTGCTTTCCGCTTTTTGACGTTCGACGATTTCCTGTTGCAGTTGGGTATTTTGGTGTTTGAGTTGTTGTTGCAAGCGTTGGAGGTTTAAGTGGCTGTTGACCCGCGCCAACACTTCTTGAATTTGAAAAGGTTTGGTAATGTAATCCACACCGCCCACTTCAAACGCCAAGACTTTATCCATCGCTTCGTCGAGAGCGCTGATAAAAATGACCGGGATATCCCGCGTCTTGGGGTTGGCTTTAATTTGGCGACAAACTTCGTAGCCGTCGAGATCTGGCATCTGGATGTCGAGCAAAATTAAATCGGGGGGCATCGATTGCACGGCTCGTAGCGCCCAATTGCCGTTGAGGGCTTTGCGGACTTTGTACCCCTGTTCACTCAGCATCTGCGACAGCAAACGCAAGTTGTTGGGCATATCGTCCACGATCAAAATATCGGCAATGGGGGCGTGAGTTGGAGCGATAGGTTGGTACTCGGCTGAACTCATCGATCGATCGGGCGGCTCTGGCTATTATGTTTTCATTATTCGCCCTTTGAGTGCAAATCGTACGATCTAAATGCTACAAGTTGACAGCGATTTCGATCGACAGCCGCTCGGCTCCGATCGGGGATCTCGAGATAAATGCCCCCAAGTTGGGGGCATTGGCAATCGATCTAGGTGCAAACTTGCCCGAGCGAGTGGGATCGCTGTCCGGACAGAAACACCTAATGCGGATAGCCGTAGAGACCGGGAGAATAAGCTTCCACCACGTTGCCCGTCCGCGAACAGGTAACCATCAGGTAATCGCACGTCGGGCATTGCGTGCGCGTCAACTGGCTCTCGAGTAAGTAATAACGTTCGGCGGGACTGCCGCAATTGGGACAGCGAATGGCTTGTCGAGGGTGTGAGGTGATGCCTCGGTTCGGGGTGAATGCGGGTAGCATGATTGGAAGAATTAAAAAGTATTGTTATTGACAGTTTTGAAAAAAAATTAATTTCGATATTTCGATCGAAAAAAAGATAATCTATAGACTTGAGCCTGTCAAAAAATCACAAGCTTGCCAATTCAATTTTGGCGAGGATTGCTAGCGATCCTGGCGATCCCCAGATTTATTTTAATGGGCTATCCCGGCAAGAGTCAACCCCATTTAAACCGCACGCAACCCCCTAAACTCCGACTTTATTTGACAATTTTCACGTTTTTTTGCATTAATTTTTTCTTTAGATTTATTACAAAACTTTATGAATTGGGCGATCGATTGGCGCTCTAGCAATTTATCGAACTCAAACTTCCGATCGGGGGCCATTTTCTTACCCGAACAACGCCCCCTAACTCAACGTCAGTAAGGGATCAGACAGTTCTCGGTGGAGAGGAGCTGTCTTGAGCCAGGGAAGCCGGGGGAGAGAACAACTAACCATCATGGTGCGTTTCGTCCCTCAACACACCCTACCTACTCACAAACCCCAAACCCTAAACTCCCCATCCCAGCAACAACAAGGAATATAGGGTTTTACTTAACCCGTACTGACGTTAACTCACCTATCGACTGATAAAGTGCGCCCAGATATTCCCTTCTGGCCCGCACACTTCGTTGATATACCCGTTGTGATACATCAACCGCCGCCCTTCGGTATTGGTATATCCCGTGTAAGCATCTCCCCAGGGATCGTTGACAATCAACCCTTCCGGAGCATAGCCGATAACGGTGACGATGTGACCCGTGGCGGTGAAGTCTCCCGCTAACACCAGAGGACGACCGTTTGCCAGTTCCCAGTCGAGTTCCGCCCATTTGCGCGTCGTGGAAAAGCTAGTTTTAAAGCCGTAGGCGCGAATGAGTTGCTGTAAGACGGTGTGATCGGTCTGCGCATCCAATCCGTAGCGATCGAGAATCCATTCCAACATTTCGTCGGCGAGATTGTAGCTGTACTGGGGTCGCACGCCGTGGTAATAAGCTACCATGGCGATCGCCGTAACGTTGCATGTAGACCAGTAGAATCGGGGATTGTCCCGCTGAGAAAAGTAAGGAACGTTGAGTTCCACCCGTTTGGGCAGTTTGGGGAACAGATCGATCGCCTGACTGCCACGCCGCATGAGGATGTGACCGGGATACAGGTATCCAGTATTGCCATATCCGGGGAGTTCTTCGGTCAGCGTCACTTTAACGTGGTTGGATTCGGTTTTATAGCCTTCCACGCCGTAAATCCGTCCCAGAGGCAAAGTCACGCGATCGCTCGCACTCAACTGATTCGAGTCTACGGGACGCCGCTTCAGCAGCGTTTCCTTTTGAATCGTCACCGTCAGCGAGTCAGGATCGTAGGCAATCAGCTTGCCCTCTTTGCGCAATTGCACGTGGTTGCGAAATACGTAGCCGACATCGCCGAAATTGGGAACCGATTCGGTGAGGGTGACGCGGAAATGTCCGGCGGTGGAGGCATAACCCCGCAACCCGAAGGTTTGTCCCAAGAGCAATTGCTCTTTTTGGGATTCGCTCAACCCGGCGGCATCTTCCGGTGCGCCTTTAATATGGGTGGTTTCCGTCACCAGCATTTGTCCGGTGACGGGGGTATTGGGAACGTCTTCGATGTCGAAGCGCAGCACTTGGTCGCCTTTGGTCAGTTGAACGTGGGGCTCGAAAAAGTAACCAAAATCCCCAACGGGTTGGACGGGATACTTGAGGGAGACTTTGAGATGACCGTCGGCGAATCCGTATTTAGCCACTTCAAAAACTTGACCCGATTTGAGTTCGACTTTTTGGGCGGAATTCAGCCGTGCCGAGTCTACGGGGGCGACTTTAAAGAGGGTATCGCGCAGGAGTTTGACTTTGAGCGCTTCGCCGACGGTGAGGGCGTTAGTGCTGACGGTAATGTAGATAATTTGGTTGCCCAGCAGGTTGCCGTTGCGATCGCTACTTTTGAGGCGCAACCACCGATTCCCAGCAACTTGGAACCCGCGATCGAGTTTCACCCGCCACAGCCCTTCCGTTCGATTGAGACTGACGGGAAGCGAGTGTTTGTCTTCGGCAATCAGTGCCACGCTAACCGTGCGTTGCGGGTCGAATTTTCCTTGCAAGGTAATGGGCTGGTTGACCAATACTTCTGTCGGTCCGCGATAGTCCAAACCGGGGAAAATGTTGAACGGTTGTCCCCCCTGTTTGAGTTGGATGAAATCCATATAGAGATAACCGGTATTGCCAAATCCCGGCAGGTTTTCCGTCAGTGCCACTCGCAAGTGCGATCCTTCCACGGCATAGCTGCTGACGCCGTAAATCATCCCGGTTAATAGGTTAATTTTTTCCGAACTCGGCAGTCGGGAGGAATCGATCGGGTGTTTTTTAAAGGGCGTCGTTCGCAATAAGGTGACGGTATAGGCATTGCGATCGTACTCGACCCACCCTTGGCTATTTTTGATGCGAACGTGACCGGAGTACAGGTAAACGCTTCTGCCCAGGTTGGGAACGGCTTCGGCTAGGGTCACCCGGAAGTGATTGTCAACGCAAGCATAACCCAAAATGGTCAGGGTGCGTCCGGCGAGGAGTTCCACTTGCTGGCTGGGATCGAGCAATTGGGAACTGACGGGTTGGCTTTTCATCTTGGTGGTATACCGCACCCAAACCACCATCGTTCCCCCTGACGGTGCGGGAATCTCGTTATCTTCAAACCGCAGCCTTTCCCCTTTCCAGGTGAGTTGGGCGTGGGGTTGGTAAAGGTAGCCGAAGTCGCCCACCGGATCGATGGGCGATGCCAATTGGAGTTTTAAATGACCTTGCAAGGCATCGTAACGCCGCACGGCAAAGGTTTGTCCGGCTTTGACCCGTACTTTTTGCTGATCGTCCAAACGCGCCGAATCCGTGGTGGAAATTTTGAACCAGGTATCTTGGAGAACTCGCAGGCTGAGGGAATCGGCTTCGGTCATGGGTCGATCGCTCACCGTGATGTAGATGAGGCGATCGCTTTTAACCTGGCCCGCGCGATCAGTGCCCCGCAGCCGCAACCACCGTACTCCAGCACTGCTAAACCCCCGATCCAAATTCACCTGCCAGGTTTTGGCACTGGTATTGAGGGTCACCGGGAGCGGATATTTATCTTCGGCAACGACGGTTACGTTATGAACCACCTGGGGGTCAAAGGTTCCATTTAACCGCGTCGGCTGCCCGACTAAGACTTCCTGGGGACCGAGATACGAGAGAACGCCCATACGCTTTAAGTCATTTCCGATACGTATTCTATCGATCGTATACGCTACGAGTCGCTTTGGGACTGTCGATCGGCGACCCACCCCCAGCCACTTACCACTAGCGACTAACCACTAGCAATTCGCCAGGCTACTCAGGCTGTCTAATGTCGTTTTGAGGGTAATCGGGTGTTGGGTTTCCAATTCCGATGGGGGTTGAGCGAGCAATCGCGATCGCATCGTGTCGCTCAATCCTTGAACCCAACTGAAATCCGCTCCGGCGACGCTTTCAAACTGCTCGAATTCTACGTCCGTCAAATCGGCGGCTCGCAGGTCTGTTCCAGCTAGATTGGCGTCGTTCAACCGGGCTTGGCGTAAAAAAGCGCCCGTCAACACGGCTCGGCGCAAGTCGGCTCGCACCAAACGCGCCCCGCGCAAATTCGCTCCGGTGAGATCGGCTCCCCCCAAGTATGCCCCCAACAAGCTGGCATTCTGCAAGTCGGCATAGCGAAGGTTCGCTGTATTCAGGGGGGCGCCGTTGAGATTTGCCCCCGGACCGATCGCCCCGGAGCTTTTGTAGGCAAAGTTCTCTGGGAAGCGGGTATTGCGATCGTACCGCGCTCCTTGCAGTTGGGCGTCGGTTAAATTCGCCCCCTCCAGATCGGCTCCACTGAAATCGACGCGATACAAATACGCTCCTTGCAAGTTGGCTTGCCGCAGGATGGCTGCGCTCAAATCAGCGCCTCGGAGATCGGCTTGGCTCAAATTTGCTCCGGTGAGGTTGGCTCGGCTGAGATTAGCTCGAATGAGGGTCGATCGACTCAAATTGGCGTTTTGCAGATCGCGATCGCTGAAGTTGACTTGGTAGAGATCTTGCTGAATCAGAGAAAGCGTCGCATTCATTTTTAACGAATTGTAACAAAGTGTGTGGGGATGTTCTTGGGGCGATCGAGCGGATTTTGGGGGACGGTTGCCGATGGAACCATGGCCGAAAACCCTCGATGGGTCTGGATTTCATTGCCGATGGGCTGATGATACCATACTCGACACCTTCCAGCGTCAAGCCTTTTGCTGAGGAGATCGACCTCGGGCGTGTTAAGGTTTGTTGCTTAATTTCTCATAACCGAGACGAACCTTCCCATCACCTTTTAAGGTTTTATAGTGTCTTGTTCGATACGGTTTTACCCGATCGACCAGCAAAAATTTTTACAGATTCATTAAAGGAGCGCGAAATGCTTGACGCTTTTTCTAAAGCTGTAGTTTCAGCCGATGCCAGCACCTCAGTTGTTAGCGATTTGGGATCTCTGCGCGAGTTTGTCGCTCAAGGAAATCGCCGTCTGGATGCAGTGAATGCCATTGCTAGCAACGCCAGCTGCATGGTTTCCGACGCCGTTGCCGGGATGATTTGCGAAAATCAAGGTTTGATTCAAGCCGGTGGAAACTGCTATCCCAACCGTCGCATGGCGGCTTGCTTGCGCGACGCTGAAATCATCTTGCGTTATGTGACTTACGCACTGTTGGCTGGCGATGCTTCCGTTCTCGACGATCGCTGCCTCAACGGTCTCAAAGAAACCTACGCAGCTTTGGGCGTTCCCGCTAGCTCTACCGTGCGTGCCGTTCAAATCATGAAGGCTCAAGCCGCCGCTCACATCAAAGATACCCCCAGCGATGAAAATGCCGGTGGTAAGAAGCGCATCATGGGAGCTCCCGTGGTTGAAGATCGTTGCGCCAGCTTGGTGGCTGAAGCTTCCAGCTACTTTGATCGCGTGATTGCGGCTCTGAGCTAATTCACAGTAACTATCGAAACGATCGTCAAAACTCGAATCATTAGGAGATTTATAAAGATGAAATCAGTTGTTACCACCGTCATTGCGGCCGCTGATGCAGCTGGTCGTTTTCCCAGCACCTCCGATTTAGAATCGGTTCAGGGTTCAATTCAGCGTGCGGCAGCTCGTCTGGAAGCGGCTGAAAAACTGGCTGGCAACCTCGACGCTGTGGCTCAAGAAGCTTACGATGCTTGCATCAAGAAGTATCCTTACCTCAACAACCCTGGCGAAGCTAACTCCACCGACACCTTCAAGTCGAAGTGCCTGCGCGATATCAAGCACTACCTGCGCTTGATCCAGTACTGCTTGGTTGTTGGCGGTACCGGTCCTCTGGATGAGTGGGGTATTGCCGGTCAGCGCGAAGTGTATCGCGCTCTGGGTCTGCCCACCGCTCCCTATGTTGAAGCTCTCAGCTTCGCTCGCAACCGGGGATGCGCTCCTCGCGATATGTCCGCTCAAGCTTTGACGGAGTACAACGCACTGCTCGACTACGCGATCAACTCTCTGTCGTAATTGAGTTGTAAGCTGGCGACGATCGCCTAACAGGATTAAATTCCTGCGCTGTCAGCCTGGAGGATCTCGGTACGTTGCTTTGCCAATTTTAAGGATGTAAGCTACGCTCGAGAGTCTCCAGGTTGGTTGTATGTTGGGATCTTTCCTTCGGGAGAAACGGCGATCGAACTCAAGACGCCTGATGTCTAGTGCTGAAGTTGACCCTCATGGGCGATCAAAAAAATGTAACGCAGAGAGCAGATTGGGAAAGACTGTATGGATAAACGCTTTTTTAAGCTTTTCAATCTGACGGAAGAACAGGCGATCGCGCTTTTGGATACGCCTCAAGATCGGGTAAGTGAAAACGATTCGCGCTACATTGCGGCTTCCCATCTGGTCAATTTTCCCACGCCGGAATCGATCGCGGCGCTAATCCGAGCCGTAGGGCAAACCGATCCGACTTTGGAAAACCGCATCGTCCGCCGCAAGTCCATCGAAACCTTGGGACGACTGCGAGCTACCCAAGCTCTCCCGGCAATTCGGACTTGTTTGCAGGACGACGACTGCTATACGGTGGAAAATGCCGCTTGGTCGATCGGGGAAATTGGCACCCAAGACCCGGAAATTCTCGAAGAGGTCGCCCAAACCCTAGACCGACCGGGACAATCCTATCGGACGATCGTCCATACTCTCACCAAGCTCAACTACCAACCCGCACTAGACCGCATTCGCAAATTAGTCGATAGCACCGACCCCCCCACTGTCAGTGCGGCGATTTCCGCCGTCTGTCGCCTCACTGGGGATTATTCCCAAATGGAGAAGGTGGTGGAGATGTTGCAACACGCCAATGTCTTAGCTCGCCGCCTGTCCATTCAGGATTTGATGGACGCTCGCTACTACGATGCCATTCCCCAGATCGCCCGGTGTCCGGTGTCGGTGGTGTTTCGGTTGCGAGGCATTCGATCGCTGGCAGAAGCCGGAATGGCAGCGGGTGTCCTCTCCTTTACCGAAATTCAGCCGCATTTAGAGCAGACCTTGCGCGATCGCCCGGATACCCTGGATTTAGTCCACGCTTACGACCAACCCCCAACTCTGTCGTTTCTCATCCGGGAACTGTACGAAACGGATTTCGGACGCTGCTATCTCGCTGCCCAAACAATTCTCGATCGCTACGCCGAAGAAGCACCCGCCGCCCTGTTTGACACCTACGCCGAAGAAGCTCACAATGACTATGGCGCTCACTTCCACGTTGTCAAACTGTTCGGTTGGCTCAAACACGCTCCGGCGTTCGATTTACTGGTCGAAGCCCTGCACAACCGACAGCCACAGTTTCAAAAATCGCGATCGGCAGCCGCCATCGCCCTCGGCGAACTGGGCGATCCGCGAGCCATCCCAGAACTGCACGCCTGCCTAGAAACCCCACTTTGGGATCTCAAATATACGGCGTTGATGGCACTGGAACAATTAGGCGATACCAGCACCGGCGATCGGTTGGCGGACGATGAAGATTGGGCAGTCCGAGAAAAATCCTGCCGACAACGGCAAGTTGTTCGTTGAATGGGTTATTGGTTATTTGGGGTTGGGGGTTTGGGGTTGGGGGTTTGGGAGTAGGTCGGGTGTGTTGAGGGACGAAACGCACCATGATGGTTAGTTGTTTCTCTCCCCCGGCTTCCCCTGCTCCTGCCCCTGCTTTCTTACCTTCTGTCTTCTATAAAATATGTCCACTGAAGCCCTATTCCAACAACTGAAACATCCCAATCCCCACCTGCGAAACCAAGCCATGTGGGAATTGGTCGAGAACCGGGACGAAACCACCATTTCGCGGCTGATGAGCGTTCTCGATGAGGACGATACCACCTATCGACGGGCAGCGGTGAAGGCTTTGGGGGCGATCGGGATCGATACGGTCGAACCCCTGGTGGAGGCGTTGCTCAACAGCGATAACGTCACTGTGCGGGGGAGTGCGGCTAAAGCCTTGGCACAAGTTGCCATTAATTATCCGGAAATCCCCTTTCCCGAAGCTGGGTTGCAGGGGTTGAAGGCAGCGATGGACGATGCCAATCCTGTCGTGCATATTGCCGCCGTCATGGCACTGGGGGAAATTGGCTCTCCAGCATTTGACATTTTAGCAGAAGCACTCCGCACCACGGATAATATTGCCTTAGCGGTGACGATCGCCAATACCTTCGGATCGATCGACGATCCCCGAGGTGCGGACGTTCTCCAAGGACTGATCGAAGACGAATCCACGGAAGACTACGTGCGGGAGTTGGCAGTCTCTGCTCTCTCTCGGTTAGAACTCGTTAGGAACAACCAGCCTCCTCAAAATCGCGAGTGAAGGTGGGCCGATCTCGATCGACTTTTTCAAGTCCCTGAAAAGCTGACTGGATCGGCATTTTTAATTTTTAACTGTTAGGTTGAGGAGAACCAATCGTGTTTGTCGTGCCAATCACTATGATGGATTTCTTCCGCAAAAGCGAGGGGGTTTGGTTAACTCAGCGCACGGTACATCATTTCGATACGGTGGCGGACGAGTCGGGGGAGTCGAAGTTGCACGTGGGAGTTGTCGAACCGGACGACGATCGGATTCGAGCGATCTGCGAGTCCCAAGGGGTCGATCCCTCCCGTGCCGTTGGAGGAGCGAGCTTTATGTGGGCAGAACGTCAGGACGATGGAGAACCCGATCCCGATCGAGCCGCCGTGTTGGTGGACGTACCGGACGATGAAACAATGCGATCCGGCAAATTACTGCGCGATCGAGGCTACGTGGAAAGGATTCCCGTCATCAGCCGCTACTGGTTCGGCAAAGATGGCATTTTAACCATCGATACCGAGTACGAACGCAATCAAGGTCAGGAACGGTGCTGGTTCGTAACGGACGATTTTCGGGTGCGAGTCAGTACGGTGCAGACCATGAGCGGCGTATATTTGATGACTTACTGCTCGGAACGCCGCTTGCTTTCGGAAGCAGACTTAGCCGCAGCGATCCGATTCAATCGTTCCCGAGCCGCCTCTTGACCTAAAAACAAGGGCGAACGCTTCTTCCTTGAGGACAAAGCATTCGCTGAAGGAGTTCGAGCTTCTGACAAAAATCCTCCTTCTGCCTTCCGATCTCTGACCCCTGCTTTTTTTGACGTTTTTGCCAATCCATTTCGAGCCGATATGTTTGCTGCAATTGAGTTAAGGATCGTTAACTTTATCGAATCAATTGGAGTTCGCGTGCCGGGAATCTCGTATTCTTAGAACACGAGGTATATAGCTAAGCGCGCGTTTATGTATCAACCTTTCCTGAAGCACTTGGAACAAGACCTATTTCAACGATTTAATCTCCAAAGTCGCCCCATTCCCGCCGACTTAAGATCGCAGGTTAGCCAACGGGGTAAAAATCCGGCAACGATTCGGAGTTGGTGCTATCAATGTCCGGAATTCCGCAAGATTCGCTACACCTATATCGATGCGGGGACGAGCGCTCAAATCCTCAACAGTGTCATTTATCCCAACCATAACTACGATTTACCCTTATTGGGAATTGATTTTCTCTCATTCGGGCAGGTCAAAAATCTGATTGTCATGGATTTTCAGCCGTTATTCCAAGATCCGGCTTACCTCGAGAAGTATATCTACCCTCTGAAATCGCTACACGATCGCTATCCAGATTTAGCTCAAAATTTGGAAATGAAGTTTTACGACGCAAATCAGTATTTTTCTAAGTATTTATTATTTGCTAAGACCGATGCGGAAACGGTGAGGACGCGAGTCTTTGATGCTTTCAAAGATTATTTGAAGCTCTACTGGCAAATGGTATATGAAGCCAAACCCTTGAGAAATTTTCAAGCCAGTCAACGGGTGATGCGAGCGCAACAAGATTACGATCGCTACAGCGCCGAGCGCGATCCGGCATCGGGACTGTTTAGCAGTTACTTCGGGCATGAATGGGCAGAGCGATTCTTATATGAATTTTTGTTTGAAGATGCCGCGCCGCTCATGGCTGGATCGGCCCGAAAATAAGTTCGATCGATTATGAATCTGTATCAACCTTTTTTAGACTTGGCGATCGCCCTTTTACAAGAACGCCTGGATTTACAACCCTACCCCATTCCCGCCGGATTTGAGTCAAAATCGGCAATGGCGGGTAAGGGCAAACATCAGTACGAAGTGGTAACCACCAGTTACGGATATCAGGCGGAAAAATTACGGCAAATTCGAGCGGCTCACGTTTGCGGCGGCGACTCCCTCCAGGTCTTGAACTTTGTCATTTTTCCTCGTCTCACCTACGATTTGCCCTTTTTTGGTGCGGATTTGGTGACGCTGCCAGGAGGACATTTGATCGCACTGGATATGCAGCCGCTCTTTCGGGACGATCCTGCCTATCAAGCCAAATATACGCAGCCGATTCTGCCCATCTTCGAGCGTTACCAGCCAGATCTCCCTTGGGGAGGCGACTTTCCCGAAGAAGCTCGCCCGTTTTTCTCTCCGGCTTTTCTCTGGACTCGACCCCAGGAAACGGAGGCGGTGGAAACCCACGTTTTTGCTGCCTTTAAAGACTATCTTCACGCTTATTTGGATTTTGTCGATCGCGCAGAACCCATCACTGACGATCGATCTTTAAAGGCGATCGAAGAGGCGCAACTGCGCTATCTTAATTACCGCGCCGAGAAAGATCCGGCACGGGGAATGTTTTCCCGATTTTACGGTTCCGAATGGACTGAGGAGTATATCCACGGTTTCTTATTTGATCGCCAACAAATGCGAGCTGCCGCGACTGATTAACTCTCGATAGTTTCTGATTTTCTCCGATTCCGTATCAATTCGATCGCCACGGCAGCAATACGAATTCTCCGATAATCGACAAACCAGGTATTGTTATCGATTCAAACTCTCGCAGTGCCGTACTCGAACCTACCTGTCCACCCCGATCGCAATACTGGGGAATTAACGTTTTGAGATCGATATTGGGAAACCGGCGATCGAGTAAAGCTTCGTAATCGTCCCAAGTCCGAAATCTCAAAATCAGTTCGTCCCCCGCTCTTAAGTCAACGATCGCTTCGGGGATCTGGATGCGTGTCACCATAGGCTGCTACCTCGACGAGGTTAGACGCCACCAACAGACGACGATCTCAGTTTATCGTCAAGATTGATGACCCAATCTCAACCCCACAAACCCCAAATGACCCATGACAAATGACCAATGACTAACCCCCAACCTGTAAAATAAAGGACACCCTTACCGTATTCATTGCTTTCTCAAAACCATCGATCGTTCAAAAATAATGACTGTCAGCGCACCAACTACACCCAATTTAAAAACTTTATCTCGACACCGGGCGATTTTTCCCTTTACCGCGATCGTGGGTCAGGAAGAAATGAAACTGGCTCTCCTACTCAACGTCATCGACCCCAAAATCGGCGGAGTGATGATTATGGGCGATCGAGGAACGGGGAAATCCACCACTATTCGCGCCTTAGCGGACTTGCTCCCCGATATCGAAGTCGTGGGGGACGATCCCTTCAACTCTCACCCCAGCGATTACGATTTGATGAGCGATGCTGTTCGGGATAAGATCGAACGCGGCATTCCCGTTGTCGGAACCACCAAGAAAGTGCCGATGGTAGACTTACCCCTCGGTGCCACCGAAGACCGGGTTTGCGGGACGATCGACATCGAAAAAGCGCTGTCCGAAGGGGTCAAAGCGTTTGAACCGGGATTGTTGGCAAAAGCCAATCGCGGTATCCTCTACGTCGATGAAGTCAACCTCCTCGACGATCACCTCGTCGATGTCCTCCTCGACTCCGCCGCTTCCGGTTGGAATACCGTCGAACGGGAAGGCATTTCTATCCGCCACCCGGCACGATTCGTTCTGGTGGGTTCCGGCAACCCTGAAGAAGGGGAGCTGCGCCCCCAACTGCTCGATCGCTTCGGGATGCACGCCGAAATTCACACGGTGAAAGATCCCAGCTTGCGAGTAAAAATCGTGGAAGAACGCACCGCCTTCGACAGCGATCCTCACGCCTTCCTCTCCACCCACATTCAAGCACAAGAAGAACAGCAACGGAAACTCGTGCAAGCGCAACAGTTGCTCCCTTCCGTGACGATCGATCGCGACTTGCGGGTGAAAATTTCCCAAGTTTGCTCCGAACTCGATGTAGATGGGTTACGCGGCGATATCGTCACCAACCGCGCCGCCAAAGCGATCGCCGCTTACGAAGGACGCACCGAAGTCACCACCGACGACATCCGCCGGGTGATTACCCTCTGCCTGCGCCACCGCCTGCGCAAAGATCCTTTAGAGTCGATCGATTCCGGATACAAGGTGCAGAAGGTCTTTTGCAGTGTCTTCGGCATCGAAATGCCCGAGGACGCTTAAGTTCCTCTCTATCTGGGGAGATTGACAGGGGTGGGATTTGGGGGGAGACCCCCAAATCCGGATTTTCAAGTTATCGGCAATGTACAACTAACCACTCACCACGAACAAATCCCCACCCTTGAGTAATTCTGCTTAATCGTGTAGAACTGTATACAATCGTGTATGAATGTAAAAACCGTTACGCTCGATGCAGATCTTGGCGCCTTCCTCTTCTCGATCGACCTTTTCTTCCACCCAAACCCGCCAACCCCTGCGCGTCGTCGCCTTGGGAGATAGCTTAGTCTATGGGTTTGGCGATCCGGAACGAGGGGGTTGGGTGGAACAACTGCGACGATGGTGGATGTCGCCAGAAACAGGCGGTCACGTTCTGTACAATTTAGGCATTCGGGGCGATCGCACCCAACAAGTCGCCCACCGCTTAGAAGGAGAATTTCGCCAGCGGGGAGAACTGCGAAATCGCCTCCCCGACCTGATTATTCTCTCCGTCGGTGCCAACGATTCCCCGCGTTTGGGACGGACGAACGGTCGCAACTATACGGAATTTGACGAATTCGGGGCGCAGATGGAAGCATTGCTCGATCGAGCGCGGCAACTGTGTCCGGTGTTATTTGTCGGCATGGTGCCCGTAGACGAAGCCAAAATGCCCTTCCTCGACTGTTTGCACTACACCCACGCCGACCAGCATCGTTACAAAGAAGCCACCCGGCAGGCGTGCCAGCAACGGCAGATTCCTTATTTGGATTTGTTCGATCGGTGGATGGCGCGAGGGGAAACCTGGTGGCGGCAACGGTTGACCTCCGACGGCTTGCATCCCAATCCCTTGGGCTATCAATCCTTATTTGAGGATGTCCTGAGTTGGGATGCGCTTTCAAGTCATGTCAACGTGAAGATTTAGTAGCGCTGTCGATTTGAATTGTTCCCTCGATCTCCCGATTTTAGTCGTAGGGTGTGTGGAACGATCGACAAACGCACCCTCTTCGATGGGCGGCTCTCATTCTCACTGCTCTGACTGCGGCGATCTCGTTTCGGCTCGCAATCCGTTACCGAGAGCGGAAACTCGCTATATTGTTTATGAGTGTGGGTTACTAGAGCGCTTTCCCATGACAGAGGTCTACAGCACGCAGGAATTGATTGAAATTTTAGAACGAGAGCGTCAAGCTTGTTTGAAAGGAGAGCGATTGAACCTGAACGCCACCCCGTTTATCGGTAACTCTGCGATCGATCGATGGCTCAAACCCGATGCCGTTCAGAAATTTGCTGCCTATCAAGATTTCAAAACCGCCATTCACCGATACCAACAACAGCACCAAGTCTCGGGGATTGTTTGGCGGCACATCTGCGTCAATGGCGAAACTTTGCGCTATCCGCAAGTGGACGATCGCCTGATCGCACTTCCTAGCGATATCGAGATTCTCAAAGGCGCGAAAGCTTCCATTTGGCAATTTTGGGATCGGGTGACTGCTGAAATGGATTTATATTTAAGCGTGAATGGTGGCAAAGACTACCAACTCGTCACCGTAGTGGAGGTGAAAGCACTCGATCGGCGTACGGAATGGGCGAATTTGTGGAAGTGGGAACGGGAAGAGTTTTTGGAAATCGTGCTGCAATTGGGATGGGGACAACCCCACGATTCCTACTATCGACGCGGTTCTCTGAGCTCGGGGAGCGAGTACGTTCATGCCGTTCGATCGGGGAAGCGACCGATTGGGTAAGTAACAAGTAATAAGTAATAAGTTAATATAGCCAGTTAACCAATAACCACTAACCCATAACGAATAACTCATGATAAAAATTGCCACCTGGAACGTTAATTCAATTCGCACTCGTCAAGATCTGGTGAAAGATTGGTTGTTGCAAAATCCCGTAGAGGTGCTGTGCTTGCAAGAAACCAAAGTAGTCGATCGCGACTTTCCCAGAGCGCCGTTTGAAGAGTTGGGTTATCACGTCTATATTTCCGGGCAAAAGGCTTATAATGGCGTAGCAATTTTCAGTCGATCGCCCTTGGAAAATGTGGGAACTGGATTTGCGGCGATTTTAGGTGCAGAGAAAGTTGGGGATTTAGACGATCAAAAGCGATTGATTTGCGGAAATATTGCCGGAATTCGGATTGTGAGTACCTACGTTCCCAACGGCGGGACGATCGACAGCGATAAGTACGAATATAAGCTGCGCTGGCTGAAATTGTTGCAAGAATATTTACAACAAATTATTGACAGCGGAGAAGAGTTATGTATTTGTGGAGACTTTAATATTGCGCCGGACGATCGCGATATTTATAAAGTTACCAAACCGGAAGATGGGGTGGTGGGAACCACGCCGCCGGAACGCTACGCTTTGAAAGAAATTCTGGAATTGGGGTTAACCGATGCCTTCCGCAAATTTGAAGCAGAAGGGGGTCATTATAGTTGGTGGGATTACCGCGCAGCCGCCTTTCAACGCAATCGAGGATGGCGCATCGACCATCATTATTTAACAGCGGGTTTGTGCGATCGAGCGGTTTCTTGTACCATCGATAAAGCTCAACGAGAATTTCCCAAACCCAGCGACCACGTTCCCGTTATTTTGGAATTGAAAGACTCATAGGGGCGAATGGCATTCGCCCATCCACATTTAAGGCATTCAAACGGTAAATATAATCTCATATCTTGAAATGGTTTTTCTCGGCTATTTTTGCTATTTTTTTGCACCTAAATTGATCGTTAGATTCCACAACCCGCCAAGGGTTTAAACCCTTGGCTAATAGCTAAAGTCCTCTTAAGAGGACTGGAATACGAAGCAGTAGTAGTGCGTAGGGTGTGTTGAGGAACGAAACGCACCGTTCTGGAATAAGATTGGGAAGATGCTGGAGAAGCGCGTGCGCGAACCCTATTGGTTTAAGGACACCTCGATTAATTCATTATTTTAGCGCAACAGCACAAAATAAAACGGTTTTTTATCTCTAAAAAACCGTCTGTTTTACGAATTTATATTTAC